>CAYXBH010000055.1:0-7681 GCA_964463185.1 uncultured Azospirillum sp.
AGGGAATCGGAACCGGAAGGAAAAAAGCGCTGCTTAATTACTTCGGTTCGGTCGAGGCGGTGGCGCAGGCGGGATTGAAAGATGTTGAAAAAGTTGCGGGAATCAGCAAAAAAACGGCGGAAAAAGTATTTAAACACTTTCATAAATGAATTTTATGCAATATATTCTTAAAAAGATGGATTTTAATTTTTTGTGATAGGTGGAATCGTGTTGTACAATCTTCCCAATATTCTGACAATTTCCAGGATTGTGGTGATCCCGGTGATGTTTCTTGCTATTTATATTCATTCGGTACTATGGTCGATTTTGGCTGGCGTGTTGTTTGTGCTGGCGTCGATTACCGATTATCTGGACGGCTATTTTGCCCGTTCTCGTAACCAGAACTCGGTTTTGGGGCGGCTGCTTGATCCGATTGCTGACAAGCTGCTGGTCATTTCCTCTCTGGTGATTATCGTGGCCAATCAGCTGGTAATGCCGCTGACCTATGTCCCGGTTATCATCATTATGTGCCGGGAAGTTCTGGTTTCTGGTTTGCGTGAGTTTTTGGCAGAGTTTAATGTTGGTATGCCGGTTACTCGTCTGGCCAAGTGGAAAACAGGTTTTCAGATGACTGCCATTTCGATGATTTTGCTTCAGCATCTGCCGCTGATCGGCTCTCCGGTCGGTGTGCTCGGTGAATGGCTGTTATGGGTGGCCGGTATCCTTACCTTCATCACTGGGTATCAGTATTTTGACAAATGTTTAGATTATATCTATACAGTCGAGAACAAGAAAAAAAATCCGGTTAAAAAAGTGAAGCAGAAAGTCAAAAAAATTGCCGTCCGAGTAAAAAAAAGAGTGGAAAAAGCAGTAGAGAAAAAGGCTGCAATTTCACGTCGTGGGCGTAAGCCCCAGACTGCGGAAACGGCTGTGCCGAAAAAGGCCGCCATAAAATCTGTGGTTAAGAGTGGCCGGCGTCGCAAAAGAAATGCTCCGAAGGTCGCTGCGGTGAAAAAAGAAACTGTCCCGGCCAAGGAGACTCCGGCAGCAAAGACAACAGCTCCTGAAAAAATGGAAGTCTGATGATCTGACTGATGGCTGGTATGGAGATAAGAAAAGCACATATCCTGGTTGTTGACGACGATACTCGTTTACGAGCTCTTTTGCAGCGGTTTTTAAGAGAAAGTGGTTTTCTGGTTTCTTCCGCCAAAGGAGCGGAGGAGGCTAGGATGATGCTGAGGCAATATCGATTTGACCTTTTGATCGTTGATATTATGATGCCAGAAGAAAGTGGACTTGAGTTTCTGGAAACGTTGCGCCGGGAGAATGATGTGCCGGTTATTTTGTTGACGGCCATGGGGAAAACTGGTGACCGTATTGCCGGTTTGGAAACGGGAGCCGATGATTATCTGCCGAAACCTTTTGAACCGAAAGAACTGGTGCTGAGGATCAAAAATATTTTTCGTCGGTCGCCGCAGGAAAGCGATAAGCAGGAGACCCATCTTAACCTGGGACAGTGCAGTTATGATCTGGAAACCAGAGAGCTGACAGGGAAACAAGGAGAAATTATCCATATTACGCCGGTGGAACAGGCTATGCTTTCGCTTTTGGGGCAGAAAACGGGGCAGATTTTCAGCCGTGACCGGTTGGCGGAATTGCTGGGTGCCGGCCAAGGGCCGCGTTCGATTGATGTGCAGGTTACCCGGCTGCGCAAGAAAATTGAAAAAGATTCCAAAAATCCGCGCTATTTGCAAACGGTTCGTGGCAAGGGCTATATGCTGCTGACTGAATAACTTTTACTAACTTGAAGGAGCAGGAAAATGCATTTGACATTTCCGAAAAAAGTGGAAGACATGTTGCGCTATCTGAAAATCAAGATGTTGCCACGTACATTATTCTTTCGCACGATGCTGTTGATCTTCATCCCTTTGATCGTGGTTCAGGTGGTGTCGATCGTCGCATTCTTTGACGGCAGCTGGGGAAGAGTCGGAAAAAGACTTTCGACCAATTTGACCTCGAACATGGCTTTTGTTATACAGTTGTCGGAAAAGTCACCGACCAATCTTCCGGAGATAAAGGCACTGACCAAAAAAATTTTTGACATGGGGTTTGAATATTATCCCAACATTAAAAAACACGAAGTGATTCGTAAGGTCAGAAAGCAAAACAAACTGGTTACCGGTTTTTTGGAAGATGCTTTGCGGATGGAATTTCCGGAAGCGATTACCAGCATTTATATCGGTAACAGCAGTTCTGATCTGGTTGTTTTTGTAGATACCGAAAATGGGTTGTACCAGTTTGTAACATCGTCGAAGAATATTTTTAGTACGTCGATTTTCGGTTTTGTCGCCTGGATGATCGGAACGTCGTTGCTGTTGTTTTTGGTGGCGGTTTTATTCCTGCGTATTCAGGTTCGCTCGATTGCTGACTTGGCGGAGGCTGCCGAAGGGTTCGGTAAAGGTGTGGACAACAAAAAGTTTAAACCCTATGGTTCTTCGGAGGTTCGGCGTGCGGGTATTGCTTTTATTAAAATGAAAGAGCGTATTCAGCGTCAGATCAGCGAAAGAACTCAGATGCTGGCCGGTGTTTCCCATGATTTGAGAACCCCGCTGACCCGAATGAAACTGCAGTTGGCTATGCTGTCTGATGGTGATAAAAACGGGTTAGACAAGAAAGAATTTCTGCAAGACGTGGATGAAATGGAGAAGATGCTTGAGGGCTATCTGTCGTTTGTTTCCGGCGAAAGTGGCGAGCAGTCGGCCTTTGTTGACATGAACGAGATGATTTTGAGTATTCTGAATAAATTCCGCAACAGTAAGGCTCTGATCCGGTATACCACCAATGATCAGGTAAGTGCCATCCAGGGGCGGGAACAGTCGCTGAAACGGGCGCTGACCAATGTTATCGGTAATGCTTTTAATTACGGGAACACGGTTTCTGTTTCGCTTGATAGCAACAACAACAAACTGGAAATTACGGTTGACGATGACGGCCCCGGGATTCTCCTCGATAAGCGGGAGGACGTTTTCAAGGCATTTTACCGGATTGAAGGGTCCCGCAACAAGGAAACCGGTGGTGTCGGTCTGGGGTTGTCGATTGCAAAAGATGTTATTGTTTCACACGGCGGTAAAATCGAACTTGCCGACGCACCGATAGGAGGCTTGAGGGTACTCATTTCTATTCCCTTATAACTCTCATATCAGGAAATATACTTTCCGATAAAAAAGGTTTTTCGGTTATGCCTTATCCGGGTACGGCTGAAAAACTTTTTTTATTTTTATTATGTACTTGCAGTCGAGGCCTTTTTTTGTTACAAACAAATTAATATGTCAATGTGTGTCGGAAAAGCATAATTTTGGTATTTTAAAAGGATAGAGCAATGGCAGAGACAAAAAACGAGGATTTTGATAACTTGAAAGGTGTGGACAATGACGATCTGGATGCCCTGCTTGCCACTCCCGAAACGGGAGAGGCTAATGCTCCTGTTGCTGCAGCCGAAAAGAAACTGCTGGCAGATGATGACGATGATGATGTGCTGGATTTTAACGATTTCAGCATTGATGATCTGGATATGGCTTTAAGCAAATATGGAACGTCGGAAGATGAGTTCAGCGATGTTGTCGCACAGAAAAGCAAAGAAACATTGGTGGCGTTTTCGGAGCAAACTGTCGGCGAAATTGAATCTCTGGCAGAAAATGGCAAAAGTTCTCTTCTAGATGATGTTTCCGCAGAGTTGCCGGAAGAAATTTCTCTACGGGAAATTTCCGCTGATATTTCGGGTGATCCGGTTAGTGGGGCGGAGGATGAAACAACCGTTTCCGATGAAATGGATATAACGGATTTTCCGGTGGAAGTATCCGTAGAAGCGGATGGTGACGAGGAACATGAGGTAAGTGTTTCCAGTTTGTCGGCCGGTGCGGTTGCCGTGCAGAGTGTCAAAGAACTGCAAAATCACCATCCGGCGCAAAATCCACCGATGCCTGCTGATGAAGCGGAAATTGGAGCTGGTGAGTATTCTCAGGCGGCAATAGACGAAGAAAAACTTGGCAATTTGAAATGGTATGATGCGACTTTAGGTGAAAGAGGGTATGAAATTTCGCAGATCAATATGCCGGAGTTTTTGGATTATGATCCGAAAATAAAGACAATCTTTGTCAATATTGATTCTCCTTACGGCTGGAATGTCTTTTTTGAAAACGGAGTTTTTATGAACCTGATGGATTTGAAAGAATTTCAGGAACGGCATGGATATTTGCCTGGAACAAATGGTAAAATCATATATGGGAGTAAGACTAGTTCTTTTGAACGAATCGAGCGGATTGTGGTTTATGAAAAGCCGCGCTATTTTTCTTACGGATTGAAAGAGTAGTTCTGGTTAAATAAAGTAAGTGCCCTTTAAAAGGGCACTTACCTTTTATGTATAGGCTATCAGGGATTGTCCTGTTTGTTTTTTCTTTTTGTGTTGTTTTGTTTCCGGTATGTCGGTGTTTTTTGATTAACAGGATCTGCCGTACAAATCACGGGGATTTCTCACGAGATATATTAACCTTAAATATGTGGCTTTGAGTTTGGCGAGGAAGTATTGTGTCTGATCCGAACAGGCATAAGGTTATAAAAAAACGCCTGCGAAAACAGCGGGCGTTTTTGAAAAAATGTTTTATTTATATTTGATTGGGAAGACCTGAACGCCATCAGTGCCGGCTGCCGTGCTGCTGACATCGGATGCATCTTTTCTGTCAAGGTAGGACTGAGCTTGCTGTTCAGCCGGTGTCATATTCTTTTTCTCGGGTGCTGTTGGTATCGGCAATAAAGGGTAACCAGTTTTCGGCAGGCGTAGCATCATATAGCCACTGCCGCCACCATAGGCTGGCCCGGAAAGGCCAATGGAATAGTAACCGCCGATAAAACCGTAATCAAGGTCGATGAAGTCAATCTGAAACATCGTTTTTACCGTTGTGGAACCGATGGTTGTCATCTTGCAGCGGTAGCCTTTGTCTTCCAAAACGATATTGTCGGTATTTTTAACGTAAAGCAGGGTTTTGTCGGGAGCGCAGTCCGGAGTCTGTCCGTTGTATGTTACATTGTAATTGAGCATCATATTGATAGAGCTTGAGCCCTTGTTTATACTGACATCGCTAATTTTGACGGAATCAATATACATATAGGCGGGCGTGATGCCAACCGTAATTGGCAAGGAAACGTAATTTTGATAACAATTGTGGCTGCCAACGTCGGCTGAGCAGATTAAAGCTTTCTGATGATTGTTGTTTTTCATCATCTGAACCAGACTGTTGTAAATGTATTCTTTGGACATTGACAGCTTGATTGGTGCACATTGTTTGCTGCGACAGACAATGATTGATCGCGGGGTGGCCAGTGGCGCCATCTGGGTGTAGCGCGTTGGGTAGCGTTCAATTGCGTTTGCCTTGTCAAACGGATCGTTCATAACTTCCTGCATGCTGCGATCCCAGAAACGACAGCTGCTGACGGAAAAGAGGGCTGCAAGTAACAAACAAAAAGCTTTTTTATCAGACACGATTCC
Source organism: uncultured Azospirillum sp. (assembly GCA_964463185.1). GTDB lineage: Bacteria > Pseudomonadota > Alphaproteobacteria > RF32 > CAG-239 > JAFUYI01. The sequence goes on from CAYXBH010000055.1 coordinate 5,522, forward strand.
TCATCCTTTTTTGCGTGTTTTAAAAACTGTCCTTATAATAAGACAAAATTCCTAAAATACAAAGCCTTTTTTAGATTATTAAGCGATAATTTAGTGTTTGCATAATAAGATGCTTGTCATTATAATATAAAAATGTAGAACCAGTCGAGGGAAAAGAGATGAAATTGTTTATTTATTTGCTGATCGGATGTTTTTGGGTAACCGGTGTAGCCGCAGCTGAAAATGTCGTGGTTACAGATGGAGACAGCCTGGAAATGAGAAATGTGCGTATCCGTCTGGAAGGTATCGACTCGCCGGAGTATCATCAGGACTGCAGGTATCCCAACAATAAAAAGTATGCCTGCGGACAGGAAGCCAAAGCTTATCTGCAAAGCCTGGTTGATCAGGGTAAGGTAACCTGCATTGAGCAGGATATCGATCGTTATCAGCGCAGCCTTTGCACCTGTTTTGTTACCAACAATATCGGCGAAAAAACAAATATAAATGAAGCAATGGTGCGTGCCGGCTGGGCGGTGGTTTACAAGAACAAGCATTCGGATTATTCCGCTGCAGAGGAGGAAGCCCGGAAAGCTAAGAGAGGAATCTGGCAGGGAAAATTTATGAAACCGCAGTTGTTTCGGATTTTGAATAAATGAGATTTCTGCGATTTTGTTAAAATGTTGTTGACAGCAAAAAAAACTTATGTATATTGCAAGCAACGTTTTGTGTTTAAATAATCAAAATAAAAATTAGGTGAAAAGAATGTACGCAGTAATTAAAACAGGCGGAAAACAGTATAGAGTCGCCTCTGGGGATGTTATCAAAGTTGAAAAACTGGTTGGCGAAGAAGGTAGCGAGATCGTTTTTAACGAAGTTTTGGCTTTGGGCGACAAGGTCGGTAAACCTTTTGTTGAGGGGGCATCGGTTAAAGCAACTGTTTTGAAGCAGGCTAAGGCCGATAAGGTTATTGTCTTTAAAAAGAAAAGAAGACAGAACTATCGTCGTAAAAACGGCCACAGACAGAATATTACAATTGTTAAAATTGCATAACTAGCGGTTTTTTAGGAGATTTTATAATGGCACATAAGAAATCAGGTGGTAGCACTTCTAATGGACGCGATACCGAAGGTAAGCGTCTGGGGTTGAAAAAATCAGGTGGTCAGGCTGTTGTTTCCGGAAACATTATTATCCGTCAGCGTGGGACGAAATATCATCCAGGTGAAAATGTCGGATTGGGCAGGGATCATACTATTTTTGCCTTGACCGAAGGAAAAGTTGCTTTTAAGAAATCAGGTGATAGAACGGTTGTTTCTGTCGTTACCGAATAGGCTTGGACAAGTTTAGCGGCGGAGGGGGTGAAAACCCCCTTTGTTTTTTTAAGAGTTTTTGAGGCGGATATGAAGTTTCTGGATCAGGCTAAAATATATGTCAAGTCAGGCGATGGTGGAGCTGGATGTGTTTCTTTCCGCCGTGAAAAATATATTGAGTTCGGCGGACCGAATGGCGGTGATGGTGGTAAGGGTGGTAGCATTTATTTTGAGGCGGTTTCCAACCTGAACACACTGATAGATTTTCGCTATACCCAGCATTTTAAGGCCAAAAAAGGTCAGAACGGTATGGGGGCGGACAAAAATGGCAGCAAAGCGCCTGATATCATCATCAAGGTCCCGGTTGGAACCGAGATTGTGGCCGAGGATGGGGAAACCGTGCTGGTCGATATGGTCAGGTCGGGGCAGATATATCTGGCGGCCAAAGGTGGTGATGGTGGCCGCGGTAATACCAACTTTAAGAGCTCAACCAATCAGGCACCGCGCTATGCCGAACCGGGCTGGCCGGGAGAAGAAAAGTGGTTATGGCTGCGGTTGAAGATCATTGCCGATGTCGGGTTGATTGGGATGCCCAATGCCGGAAAGTCTACTTTTTTGACCGCGGTTACCAGGGTGCGGCCGAAAATTGCTGATTATCCGTTTACGACTCTGCATCCTAATCTGGGTGTGGCCTGGGTGGATGGTTATGAAATGGTGCTGGCCGATATTCCGGGACTGATTGAGGGGGCGCATGAAGGCGTTGGTCTCGGCGATCGTTTTTTGAAGCATATCGAACGCTGTAGCGTTTTTTTGCATCTGGTAGACATTACGGCGGAAGATGTCGTTAAATCTTACTGGGATATCCGGCGTGAGC
>CAYXBH010000056.1:0-7323 GCA_964463185.1 uncultured Azospirillum sp.
AAAATACGCGACAATTAAACCTACGTTTTTTTGCGGCAGGGGCGGTGCGGCCGGAAAGAGGTGGCCGGTAACGTCTTTTAACAAAAAATGTTTCCTAATACAGGCTCTCTTTTCTTACCGCCGTTACCTTTTGATACATCCGCCCGAAAAAGGTGGTTTTGCGCCAATAGTACCCCGACGGGCTGCGGGCATAGTTTTTGATTTCGTTATGCCACAGCTTTTCGGCAAAAGGCTGGTAAAGGCGGTTAAACATTTTGATCAACCAGCGCAGCGGGTGCCAAACCAGAGAATTGTTATAATCAACAAAAACAACCTTTCCGCCCGGCTTAATGCAATTTAAGGCATTGTTGACAATCTGTGCGCGGGTTACCGAGGGCACCTCATGCAGCAGCATATAACAGATAACAACATCGTACTGGCGTTTCGGCGGTTCGGCGGCATCGCCGTTGATAAAACGCATAAAAGGAAAAAGATAACAATATTTATTGCGCTGGTGTCGCAACTGAACCATGCTGACATCAAGCAGGTCATAGTGCCCGTAAATGCCAACCCTGGCCGCAGCTGTCCCGATCTGGTCACCGAAAGTGGCGCCCATCTGCAGCACGTCCGCAGAAACGGGAATTTCGTTGGCGCAGGATTTGAGCATTTTGCCACTGGCACCAAAAGTCAGAACATTGAGCAGCCGCTGATGGTCGAGCCAGCGGGTTAAGCGCGGACTTTCATAAAGCCAGCTGTAAAACTCCCGTTGATAAGAAGGAATTTTGGCTTTTACTGCCGCCCGCCGCGCCGGCGGTAGGTTATTTGCTTTCTTTTTCATTTTCTTCTCCATACCAACAGCCGCAAACCGACTGCCACACGCTCAAAGCTGCGGCAACTGCCGTTTCTGCCCTTAAGATCAACGGTCCCAGGCTGACTGCGCGGGCAAAAGGCGCTGTCCGCAGGGCGTTCAATTCTTCCTCGGCAAAACCGCCTTCCGGTCCGACCAGCAGCGCTGCCGCTCCTTTGTTTTCGGCAAAAACCATACGCGCCGGCCGGCCGCCTCCGCTTTCATCCATAAAAAACAACCGGCGAGAAGGATCCCATGTTGCCAGCAAATCTTTCAGCCGAACCGGCTCCCTTATTTCCGGCATATCAAGCCGGCGGGACTGCTCGGCCGCCTCTGTTGCCTGCGCACAAAAACGTTCGAGCCTGACTTTTTCGGCAATCGTATAACGGGTTATGACGGGCACGATGGCCGAAGCACCAAGCTCGGTTGCTTTTTCTATGATAAAATCCGTACGATCCTTTTTTACCGGTGCAAATAACAGCCACACATCCCGGGCGGGAATAAATTTTCTGGTCTGTTTTTTGACCACCGCTTCTCCCATTTTTTTGCCCAAGCCAGTGATTTCGGCCATAAATTCGCCGTTTTTACCGTCAAACAGCAAAACTTCCGCACCAGCGGAAAGTCGCATAACGGCGCCAAGGTAGCGGCTCTGGTTTTCGTCAAAAAAGATCTGTTCGCCGACGGCAAGCGGTGTTTTTACATACAAGCGGATTTTGGCTGCTCCCGGCATTGTTTCTCCGATTGAAAATAAATTCTGAATAACATCCCGCAGGGGGTTGTGTTTATTACCTAACCGGAATATACAATGTTTTTAGTTAAGTTTTCGTTACGGGCATAAAGCATGATTATCACTATTGACGGACCTGCGGCAGCAGGCAAAGGTACCCTTGCATCAACTCTTGCACAAAAATATCGTCTGGCCTACTTTGACACCGGCATGGTTTACCGTGCAGTGGGGCTGATGATGGTTTTGGACGGGGCAGATATCAATAATGAAGAGCTGGCGGAAGAAACCGCCAAAAAGCTGACTTTTGTCAAAATGATGGAGCTTTCCCGTCATCCTGATTTCCGCAGCCAAACCGGCAGCCGGGCAGCATCGATTGTCTCCGCTCATCCGAAAGTGCGGGCAGCTCTCTTAAAAATGCAGCAGGATTTTGCCCTTACCCCTACTTTTGCAGATGGAAAACCGGCCAACGGCGTTATTTATGATGGTCGCGACACCGGCACTGTTATTTGTCCGCAGGCCGATGTCAAACTGTTTGTTACCGCTACCACAGAAGTCCGTGCCCGCCGGAGATATGACGAATACAGGCAAAAAGGAATCGATACGCCTTATGACAAAGTGCTGACTGATATGATTGCCCGCGACAAACGCGATAGCGAACGGGTGGCAGCCCCCCTAAAACCGGCAGACGACGCCGTTATTTTTGATACCTCGGAGATGAACGCAACTGAAGTTGCCGACAAGGCGATAGTCCTGATCGAAGAAAAAATGATTCAAAAATGACTTTTATCGTCAAATTTGCCGTTGATGACTTAGATTGTGCTTGAAAAATAATAATTTAAGTGTATAAAAGAGCTGATTTGATGCACAGGGTACGCTGCGCTCAATTTGTTTAACCACGTACAAGTCCGTCCGCAAAAACGCGGAAAAGGCATTTTGAATTGTTTTTACTTTATGAATACAGCAGAAGTTCAAATTCCCGAAACCAATGAAGTTTTTGCCGATCTCTTGAACGAACAGATGGGAGATAACGGCTTGGTTGGTTCGGTTGTAAAAGGAACCATTATTAAAATTACTCCGGATTTCGTTACCGTTGACGTTGGACTGAAATCTGAAGGTCGCATCCCTGTTCGTGAATTTGGCCAGAATCCGGAGATAAAAATCGGCGACACGGTTGAAGTTTATGTTGACCGTTATGAAGACCGCGAAGGCAACATCGTTCTTTCGCGCGAAAAAGCCCGCCGCGAAGAAGTATGGCAGGACCTGGAAAAAGCCATGAATGCCAACGAACGTATTAACGGTGTTATCTTCGGTCGCGTTAAAGGTGGCTTTACCGTTGATCTGAACGGCGCCATCGCTTTCCTGCCGGGATCTCAGATTGATATCCGTCCAATCCGCGACATTACCCCGCTGATGGGTATTTCCCAGCCTTTCCAGATTTTGAAAATGGACAAGGTTCGTGGCAATATCGTTGTTTCCCGCCGCGTTGTACTGGAAGAAACCAGAGCCGAATCGAGAGCCGAGCTGATTGATGCCATTAAAGAAGGCTCCATCCTTGAAGGCGTGGTCAAAAACATTACCGACTACGGTGCGTTTATCGACCTCGGCGGCGTTGACGGCCTGTTGCACGTTACCGATATTTCGTGGAAACGCATCAATCATCCGGCCGAAGTTCTGTCTGTCGGCCAGACGATTAAAGTTCAGGTTATCAAATTTAACGAAGACAACCAGCGCATCAGCCTGGGCATGAAACAGTTGGAAAAAGATCCGTGGCAGAATGTTGAAGAAAGATTCAAAGTCGGCGAAGTTTACAAAGGAAAAGTAACCAATATCACCGATTATGGTGCGTTTGTCGAACTCGAAGACGGAATTGAAGGCCTGGTTCACGTTTCCGAAATGAGCTGGACCCGCAAAAATGTTCACCCCGGCAAGATCGTTTCAACCTCACAGGAAGTTGAAGTTAAGGTTCTTGAAGTTGATCCGGAAAAGAGAAGAATCAGCCTCGGTATCAAGCAATGCACCCCGAATCCGTGGGCTGCTTATATTGAAGAGCACCCGGTCGGATCCGTCATTGAGGGCAAGATCAAAAACATTACCGAATTCGGTTTGTTTGTTGGTCTGAATGACGAAATTGACGGTATGATCCACCTGTCAGACATCGCTTGGGACAAATCTGGCGAAGAAGCGGTTAAAGATTATGCAAAAGGACAGGAAATCCAAGCTAAAATCATAGATGTTGACGTTGAAAAAGAACGTATCAGCCTCGGCATTAAGCAACTGACCGAAGATGAAAACGCAACGGCACTTGATGGCTTCAAAAAAGGCGCTACGGTTAAAGCAACCATTACCGCCATTGACGACAAAGGTGTTGACGTTGAAGTTAACGGCGTGGTCGCAAACATCAAAAAGGCAGATATGTCGAAAGACAAAGCCGGCCAGGATCTGAGCCGGTACAACATCGGCGATGAACTGGAAGCCAAAGTTGTTAGCGTTGACAAGAAAAAAGGTAAACTTGGCCTTTCGATCAGAGCTTTGGAAATTGAAGAAGAAAAGAAAGCTCTGGAAGAATATTCCAGCACTTCTTCTGCCGGTTCTTCCCTTGGTGAAGCCCTGGGTGAAGCTCTGAAAAAGAAATAAACCTTAGGTTTGTTCGAAAAACCGCCTTTCCTGGGCGGTTTTTTTATGACTTCAGATAATGGTTTTCCGGCATTTTTTGGTATGAAAATTTTTACTTGGAAACAGGCAGAAAATATGATATATTAGTAGGGTATTCAAGGAGTAAGGCATGAAACTGAACGTATCCGAATATCGTTGGATTCTGCTGAACTGTAATTTGATGATTGGCCTTTATAAAGGGAAACAATATGCGGTCATTGAGCCAAAGTTTCCTAAATATCAGGCAAAGCTTGACCTTTTACTCGGCAGTATCACTTTTCCCTCTATTGAGGAATGGAATAAATTGTCGCGGGAACTGCGCCCGAAGCTGAAAGAAAACAACAAAATCCGCCACGAACTGGCCATCCGCAGGCTAGCAGGGATGAGCAATGAGAAAATAGCCTCCCTCAACAACAAACAAAGACTGGAAATTCTTGACGGTCTTCTGCAAGATGTCCTCGGTCGAGATATGGAAACTTTCTGCCAAAATAAAGAAACCATTTCAACTTATAAAGATCAACTCAAAATTTTATTGTTTGGCATCCGGCTGCCGCAGGAATTTCTGGATCGGGAAAAAACAAGATGCGAACAGTTCTGTCACCGCCTGCAAAGTGTTCCCCGCCTGAAAGAATATCTCGAAAACTGGCAACATCTGGAATTTACGGAAAGAAAAGACCTTTCTCAAAACATTGTAAATGCCTTTAACGCTTCTTACCGTGCCGCCGTGGAGTTGCGCTTTTTTAATCAGCGGGAATGGCAGGAAAAACAGGAAAGTAAAACTGCCGATACCGATTTGAACAAAATGAAAACCGCCTATACGGAAGGCAGCACGATTCTGATCAGCCGGGAAAAGATAGCATACTGCGATAATCTGGCGGTGCCGACTCTTATTTTTCACGAGGCTTTGGATATTGCCCGTAAGCATGAAGACTGGTCTCGTTTTCCGCTGATTGATAAGCTGTCCGAGAGCAAATTCGCCTATCTGGCTTTGGGCAAAGACGAACTTTACACTATGAATCCGATGGCCGTCCATGCCTGTGAAATGGATACTCTGGTAGCCGATTTCCTGCTGGATAAAATGAAAATAAAATTTATCGAAAATCCCCATTCGGCAGAAATCAGCCTGAACATCGCCAAACCACAAAAGCCCCAGACGGAAGTGGCGTATCCCTGGTACACCGGAAATGTACAGGATAAACAACAATAATATCTTTGGCAAAAAATCATCCTTTTAGTCCTACCGCCCTTAAACAGGGCGGTGTCAGTTTGTTTTTAAAAGGTCGCAATTGTCGGCGGCAGGAAGAAAATTTAAAATCTGACCTTTTTGATAATATTTAAAAATAAATCTTGCAAAATAAAAGAAAACAGTCTAATAAACTAATCAGTTTGAAGGACAGGTGGCCGAGTGGTCGAAGGCGCACGATTGGAAATCGTGTGTACCCCTAAAGGGTACCAAGGGTTCGAATCCCTTTCTGTCCGCCATTTTGATTTAAATGACGCTTGGATAAAGCGTCTTTTTTTTGTATCCAGCGGAGTGTTGTAAATGATAAATCTCCTCCCCTTGAAAACAAATGGGTAATATCGGTAAAAGGCGGGAGCAAAACGCCGATAAACATTAGCGAACAAGTACCGCGAAACAGGCATTGCGCAGTAGTGTTGAAGATATCCCATGATTTGCCGACATTTACGACAAAGCCCCTCTTTTGCATCAGAGAGGCTGTCCATAACGAAGGTGTTTTTTAACTTAAATTTCCACCAATTCATAATCACGGCTGCCCATACCAAGCTCCGCCATATATTCCAACTGGTGCAATCCCTCTCTTGATTCAATCCGTTTTTTGATGTCGCGGTTATCTTTTTCCGGCAGGGCATAAATCAGGTCTATTCCCGCCTGATCAATCGCCAGAATATCCGTTGAAGCAAGAATGCCAATATCGGGACAAGTTGGTTTGGCGCCGTGGGCATCACAGTCGCAGTCTACGGAAATATTTTTTAGCACGTTCAGATATGTAATCCGACGGCCAAAATGATCACAGATGGCCTTTCCGCCTTCTACCATCCGCTCCAAAAACTGTTTTCCCGTTTCCCAATTCGGCCCATGCAACTGAGCTTTGCCGATCTTGCCGGAAGCACAGCCGATGGAAATATTTTTCAGAGAACCGCCAAAACCGCCCATGGCATGGCCCTTAAAATGCGTATAGACAACCATCGAATCGTAATTTGCCAAATGCCTACCAACGGAAACTTCTGTTAAATGGCGGCCGCCCTTTATCGGCAGATTGATATCGCCCTCGGCATCCATAATGTCTACCGGACAAAATGTCCAGCCGTTTGTTTTCAGGGTTTCCAAATGGGTTTTCGTGTTCTGCCGCGGGCTCGGGTAGAGCACGTTGCACTCGACAATCGTGCTTTGCGGAATGTCCGCCTGCAGAGCTTTTGCCAGTTCGCGGGGCAAAAGATTGGGACCATATGGTTCGCCGGTATGCAGCTTGATAGCAACTTTTCCCCTGATATCCTGATTGACCCGGTGATACAGGTTCAGCAGACTTTCCGGTGTAATTTCCCGCGAGAAATAAACTTTAGTTTTTTCTCCTGTACGTGCCTGCACACTTTTGATGTTAAACATATTTCCCAGAACTCCGGTAGCAACGGCGGCGGCCGACATTTTGCAAAATTCTCTGCGTTTCATTTTCTTCCCCCTTTTATCTGTTTGTTTCGCAGTCATAAAAAAGACCTATTATTTGTTATCATAATTTTTAGAGTGTGCTTTAAGTCAAGTCTTTTTATCAGAAATATGTGCGATATGAATACTAAAAACAAATATATGATTGGCTACAAAAGCGCCAGCCAATTTAACCAGGGATATAAAGAAGTTTGGAATGCCGCCAAAACATATAGAAGGCCTAAAGCCGTTTTATTTTCCTTTTTTTCGCCCGCGAGCGGCAAACAGACCTGCTTCAAACAACAGGTAGGTCGGAATTGCCAGCATCAACTGACTGACGACATCCGGCGGAGTTAAAATCGCGGCAATAATCAGAATACCGACAAAAATATACGAGCGCTTTTCTTTCACTGCCTCATAAGAGGCAATTTCGGAACGAATTAAGGAGTAAGTTAT
>CAYXBH010000057.1:0-7136 GCA_964463185.1 uncultured Azospirillum sp.
CAGGTTCCGGTTCTGAATTGCTGCCGGTCAGGCTGCTTAGCAGTTTTTCAAAGCCGTTTTTCTCTTCCGCACGAGGTTCGGTAGCAGGATGAGATGTGGTTCCCGCATTGACAGGAGCTGGCATTTCTTCCGTCAGATTTATATCATCAAAATTTTCACTCAAAAGAGGGGCTGCCGGTGAGGTGGTTTTTTCAGTCTCTGATATGGTTAAGGCTGCCCCTTGTGTTTCTGACATGGTGACAGAACTGCGGTCGGCACCTAAAAAGCTGCGAATATTAGGTATTATCTTATCAACCCCGCCATTGAAAGCACCGATCGCATAAAGAATAAAACCTGCTATCAGGCAGATAATGAACAGAACCGGAATACAACCCATTGCCCGCCAAACCATTTTGCCGAAAATGTATAAAATAACAAAACCGACAATAATACCTATGAAACCACCGCCCTGAAACAGCAGATTTGAGCTTTGGGTGCCACTGCCGCCTAAATAAATCAGGATTACCGCAGCTAGACCAAGGATTAATTTTTTTATAAACAACATGGCAGGGTTCCTTAAAAATTTTTAATTTATTGCAGTATATCCAAAGACAGTAAAAATATGGTTACTATGTTTTTATATTTATCATATTTGCTGTTTCCGTTCTTTACTCAATACCGGCAATAATCATCTTTGCCATCACTGTCAGATCGCTTTTTGCCGGAGAATATCGACAATTTTGTCCAGTTCCGCAGGGTCGGCATATTGGAGGACGATCTTTCCACCTCCATTGCGGCCAGCCGTAACTTTAACTTTCATCCCCAGACTACGGCCGATGAAAGAAGATATTTCCTCAAGATCTCCGTTAGCTGTTTTTTCTTTTTTGCTTTCCGCCGGTTTTCTGGTTTTGGCCGCTAGTTCTTCTGCCTGGCGCGCATTGAGACCTCGGGTGGCAATTTTCTGTGCCAAGGTTTCCGCGTCAGCGAGCCCGATTAGGGGACGAACCTGTCCGGCGGTCAAAATGCCGTTACGAACCATTTTCTGGACGCTGACCGGTAGGGCAAGCAAACGAAGCGTGTTGGCAATGTGGCTGCGCGATTTTCCGATCACTTTGGCCAAAGCTTCCTGAGTATGGGAAAATTCATCAATCAGGCGTTGCAGGCCTTCCGCTTCTTCGATTGCCGACAAATTTTCGCGCAGCAGGTTTTCAACCAGAGCCACTTCCAGTACTTCTTTGTCGTTCATCCTTTTGACGATGACGGGAACTTCCTTTAACCCTGCCATACTGGCTGCTCTGAAACGGCGTTCACCGGCGATGATTTCATATTTTCCACCGCTAAGTTCGCGAACCAAAAGCGGTTGCAGGACACCTTTTTCGCTGATGGAGTGGGCGAGAGAATCAAGCGCTTCTTGATCAAAGTCAAGCCGGGGCTGATAGCGACTGGGAGTTAGATCGTTGATACTGACGTTTTTTTCACCGGCATGGAAAACCATATTATTCTCCGATTGGATAAAATCGATATCATCGCCGAGGAGGGCACCCAGACCGCGGCCAAGGCTTTTTCTTTTGTGGTTATCTTCTAACATGCAAGTAGTTCCTTTTCTCTTTTCAATACTTCGCCGGTCAGGTTAATATAGGCCTGCGAACCTGGGCATTTAAAATCATAAAGTAATACCGGTTTGCCGTGGGATGGCGCTTCAGATACACGCACGTTTCGCGGGATCACTGTTTGGTAAACTTTGCTTCCGAAAAAGCTGCGAACGTCTTCTTCCACCATCTGGGTCAGATTGTTGCGGCCATCGTACATTGTCAGAACAACCCCCTGTAATTCAAGTTTCTGGTTAAAACGTCTTTTGATCTGATTGATGTTGCCTATCAGGTCTGTAATACCTTCTAGGGCAAGATATTCGCATTGGAGAGGAACAATCACCGCGTCGGCAGCAACCAACGCATTGATAGTTACAAGACTCAACGAAGGCGGACAGTCTATCAGTATATAATCGTAGTTGATATTTTTATCACTCAGAGCATCTTTTAATGCAAATTCGCGCCGCTCGCGGTCAATCAGCTCAACTTCGGCTCCTGCCAGATCAGGAGTTGCCGGCACTAGCGAAAACCCCGGGATTTCTGTTAAAACAACAGCGTCTTTGATATTTTGTTCCCCAATGATGACTTCGTAAGACGAAATCATACCGGAATGTTTGTCTACTCCAAGCGATGTTGATGCATTCGACTGCGGATCAAGATCTATTACCAAAACATTTTTGCCAGCCGCTGCCATTGCCGTTGCGACATTGACAGTGGTCGTTGTTTTGCCGACGCCGCCTTTACGGTTAGCAACTGCAATAATACGAGGCATTTTAATATCTCCCTTTTTCAGTTAAATTACGGATTATCAAGACAACACTTTCCGAATCGGTTAAGCTCGGAATCGTTTTATAATCAAAACACCATTTTGCCGATGCCTGTTTTATTTCTTTGGTATAGCTTTTTCCTTTTGGAAAAATACAAATGCTGTTCTTTTTTAAAAGCGGACGAGCATATCCCAAAAGATCAGATAAAGCGGTCAGCGCCCGGGCAGTAATAACGTCAAATTTTTTATTTTTGATACTTTCAATGCGCTGATTTAAAATTTCAACATTATAACATTCGGTGATTTCTTTAAGATGATTTAAATACAGTGTTTTTTTACCTGTACTTTCGATCAGTGTCAATTTTAAATACGGTGTTTTTTCTTTTGCCATAACGGCCAGCACCATCCCTGGAAAACCGGCACCACTGCCTAAATCGGCCAAAGAATGCGCTTTTTTCGGTAAAAGTGGGAATAGTTGCGCAGAATCGAGAAAGTGTCTGTTCCAACTGTCTTCCAGAGAATTTTTACTGACGAGGTTAAACTTGTTCTGCCATTCGGAAAGAGCTTCTTGACAGAGTTTTAAACGATTAAATGTTTCACGTGAAACATTGTATGTTGTCATAAATTTTTCCATATCGTTATTTATATATTATAATTATGTTTTTAAAATATAAAAATACTACTTATGAACATTTTAATTTTTAATACGGAAACTCAGAGAGCTATAAAGAACAGCAAAATTATTTATTTTTATATAAATTTCATATTATTATGCCAACTTTTTAAGTTTAAGGTTTTATTTTTTAAAAAACAGGCAATAACGACATAATGCATTTACAAATAGTTTTCGACCTCATTAAAAGTAAAACCAAGTTCGTTTGTATGGTGGGCATCGTTGCTGATGACAAGCAGGATGTTGCTTTTGATAAATTATTCGGTTAAATGATTGGCAGAATAAAAGTAGCCTTGTTGCGCAATCCTTATGTACTGAGTTCTTTGCGGTTTGATATTTTTCATATATTCCACCACTCGCATTTTTTCGGTTTGAAAAGCGTTGTCGAGACAAAATAGTGATTTTCGGATATAGTCGATATATGCGATAAATGAAAATATTTTATTTTATTCGTCAGTGGTTTTTGTAAAATCTGTCTTATAAACATGGTTTCCGATACTGTTCTGCCAACAAAAAAAGTGTGGCTCCGGGGAATATTTTTGTGAACAATTAGGTAATCACTGATACCTATTATTCTCATTCGAATCTTTCCGCCAGTTTTATCATCTCTTTGACATTGTTATGCCCGTCGGAAAAACGGTATGAGTGTGGTAACTGAATTTTGCATTTTTATTCATCTGTCAAATTTAATAACCGATAGACATCTCCACCAGTTTTTTTATCAAAATAGTTTTTCAGCCAGATACTTTCTTTATAAAGAAATTCCCGTTGTTCTACTTTGAGGTTGTAACGGGCGGAAATACCTTCAACCCGTTTTTCGATAGTAACCTTTTTCATCTCCTCAAACAGCTTGTCGCAAAAAGAAATGAGATAATCATAATCTGTATAAATGACGTTTTTCAGGAGCTTGCGCGCCCAATCCAACCATTCATCGGGATAAGAATATTGCTCATTCTTAAAATTTTTAGAAGGAAAAGTATGAGTTAGGCATATTTGTGCAATTTCCGGATACCCCATTAGCATCATCTGCTCATATCCATCACAGCCGTGAAATTTATTTTCTAACTTTTCGTTAATGCGTTTTCCGTAATCGTGGAGCAAACCGAAAATATAAGCCTTTTCGCAATCCATTCCTATTATGTTTCCGGCAATTTTTTCCGCCGCCATGGCCACTCCCCTGGTATGGAAACGATATTCTTCTTCCTGCGGAAAAGTATAAGGGCGGGAAAGGCGACAGAGGATTCCCTCCTGCCAAATGCGCTCGGCTTCTGTACGAGTTGGAAATTTTACCATTATGTACCTACTTTTTCAAATATCCCAAAATTGCCATGATTGCCGCTGGTGTAGCACCGGAAATACGGGATGCCTCGCCGATGGTTGAGGGGCGCACCCGGCTCAGCTTCATAACCATTTCGTTAGATAGGCCGCCTATTTTGGCATAGTCGATATCTTCCCTTATTTTTAATTTTTCATCTTTTTTGAAAACTTCAATATCGGCAAGCTGTCTTTTTATATAGCCGGCATATTTAGCCTCGGTTTCAACTGCCTCATAGACGGCTGTTGGATATTTTTTCAACTCTGGCCATATCGACAATATTGTTTCACGTGAAACATCATCGTAAGACATTAGATTAAAAGCAGTTCGGCGGACTCCGTCCTTTTTGTTCTTAATACCGAAGTCATCAAGTAAAGAGGCTTTGATAATCAGATTTTCCGCCTCTTGCTGCAAATACTCAATCTGTTCATGCTTGTATCTGAAACGGCGGAAACGTTCTTCGCTTACGCAACCAATTTGGTAGCCGGCTTCCGTTAAACGCATATCAGCATTGTCGGCTCGTAGATACAAACGATATTCGGAGCGAGAAGTAAACATCCTATAAGGCTCGTCAACACCTTTTGTTATTAGGTCATCAACCATCACGCCTAAAAAGGCCTGTGAACGATCGATTGAAAATTCGCGCCCGTGACCTTCGGCTTTGAGTGCTGCATTTATGCCGGCAAGCACTCCTTGGGCGGCAGCCTCTTCGTAACCAGTGGTGCCGTTAATCTGTCCGGCTAAAAACAAACCGGGGATTTTTTTCAGTTGTAGGCAATGATCAAGTTCCTGTGGATCAACATAATCGTATTCAATGGCATAAGCATAGCGAATGATGCGGACGTTTTCTAGCCCCCTAATGGTATGGATAAATGCGTCCTGCACATCAGCTGGCAAAGATGTCGAAATTCCGTTAGGATAAACAACATCCGTATCAATACCTTCTGGTTCAAGGAAAATCTGATGGCTTTCGCGGTTGGCAAATTTTACCAGTTTGTCTTCTATACTCGGGCAATAGCGGGGGCCAACACCTTTAATCAAACCGGAAAAAAGAGCGCATTTTGAAAAATTGTCGCGGATAATTTTATGCGTATTCAAATTGGTATGCGTGATATGGCAGTCAATCTGCGTATTAGTGATTTTTTCCGTCAGATAAGAAAACGGTTGCGGATTTTCGTCACCATGCTGAACGTCCAGAATATCCCAATTTATCGTTTTGCCATCAAGACGAGCAGGCGTGCCTGTTTTTAGACGCCCCAAACGCAGCTCCTTTTGGTTTAAATACGGTGTTATTCCTGTACAGGTAACATCTTCTACACGGCCTCCGGCGGTTACCTGATGACCGGTAAACATAACACCGTTCAAAAAAGTCCCCGTTGTCAATACGACGGCATCGGCATAAATCTTTTGGCCATCAGCTAGGATTATTCCGGCCGCCTTATCATCATCAAACAAAAGTCCTTCGACTGCAGCCTCCAAAATATCAAGGCCGTTTTGACCACGAAGAGCTTCTAGCATATATTTCTTATAAAGCTCACGATCTGCCTGGGCACGGGGACCGCGGACAGCAGGACCTTTTGACATATTGAGCATTCTAAACTGAATACCAGCTTTATCAATAACACGTCCCATCAAGCCGTCCAGAGCATCTATTTCCCGCACCAAATGGCCTTTACCCAATCCACCAATTGCCGGATTGCAGGACATCTCTCCAATTGTGCTTATATTGTGGGTTACAAGCAATGTTTCTGCCCCCATACGAGCTGCTGCGGCACAGGCTTCACAACCGGCGTGTCCGCCACCAACGACAATTACGTTATAATGTTTATTTGTATACATTTTTGCCTCGTTTTTCTCTTTCGGGGTTTAGCGTTTTTTTGCTTTTTTAGCAAGCTTTTTTTGACTCCTAATTAAAAATATCATATTAACCAATGGTTAGCACAAAATACATAAACAGAGAGTAAACAACAAATGGGAGAAAACAGGAAAAATAGATCATCTGGTTTCAATATTTCTTTATGCTTTGCTGATGGCTTTTCTGGCTTATATATAGATTAACATTGTTTTACTTTTTATTAGTCGCGAATACAGGCAACATCCGCCATTTATACACAGTTTTCGTAGACAAAAAGATGTTTTAAAATCAAAGGCTTTTACAAATTTAATGATGTTTATGTTTATGAAATCTGATTATTTACCAATGCAAAAGTTGCCGAAAATTTTATCCAGTATTTCATCAACCTCTATCCGGCCGGTAATTTTCCCGATTTCGCGGGCAGCCATACGGATGTCCTCTGCTGCAAGTTCGATGGATTTTTGCAAATTAAAGCGTTCTAGATGTTTAAATACATTGTTCAAAACTTCACGATAACGCTGCCGTGTAATCAGAGCTTCGGAAGAAGAAGTAAAACCTTCTGCAATGCGGTCATTTATTCGTTTAAGTAACGTTTCAATACCTTGCTGGTATTTGGCAGAAATAATAACACATCCCTTATCTTTTAATAATGAACACTGTTTTTGATCTAATTTATCCGCTTTATTGACTACATAAATAATTTTGTTTTTACAATACTTTTCAATATTCTCAAAAAATATAGGATTAAATTTTTCATTTTCTGAAAGAGCAATAATTAAATCAGCCGATAAGGCTTTGTCATATGTAATTTCTATTCCTTTTTTCTCAATTTGTTCTCTGGTGTCGCGCAAGCCTGCGGTATCCGTAAAAATGACAGGATAACCATTGATGTCCATGTAAACATCTATTGCATCGCGGGTGGTGCCGGCAATGTCGGAAACAATCACTGCCTCACGCCG
>CAYXBH010000058.1:0-7081 GCA_964463185.1 uncultured Azospirillum sp.
CCGGTCGCCGCAAAACAACTCAAAATCCCGGCAGCACTCCGGCTTTTCCGTTTCCATATCATTCAGCAAAACAATGTTCTCCGTAATTTTATGTTCCGCCAGATAACGCACCGCCTGCCGACCTTCGGCTCCCAATCCCCAGACAGCCGTTCTTTTTCCTCTCAGATCGTCAATCCGCATTTATTTTGTCTCCGCTTTTTTATCCTTTACCGGTTCCGTAGCTTTACCGTCGACCGCTCCTTGCTCTTCTTTTTGTTCAGCCACAGACATCGAGGCAACGTTTTTCCTCAGCGCATAGAACTGCGTCTGAGCTTCATTTTTAACGTCACCACCACGGTGGACAACCATCTGGTTGAACGGAATTTCAATCCCCTCTTCGCGGAAACGGCGGTCTATCTCATACCGCAAGTCGCTCGGAATTTGCCAGCCACTCCAGATATCGCTGGTATAGCAGCGCAACTCAAAAATCAGGCTGTTCGGCCCAAAATCCTGAAACAGCACATAAGGTGCCGGATTTTTAAGCACTTTCTTATTTGATCTTGCACATTCAAGCAAAATATCCGTTACCTTTTTGGAATCCGTACCATAAGCCACACCAACCGTCAGTGACTGCCGCGACCAATTGTTGCTGTGGGTAAGGTTGGTAACCGACGTGGAGAGCAGCGTCGCGTTGGGAATAATCACGCTTGCTTTTTTAAATGTTTCTACTTCCGTTGAACGGATATTGATCTGCTTAACCCGACCTTCTTCACCGTTAATAATAACCCAGTCACCGACCTTAACCGGCCGTTCAAACAAAAGAACGATACCCGAAACAAAGTTGTTGACGATGCTTTGCAAACCAAGACCGATACCGACGGAAAGAGCACCGGCAACCAGGGCAACATTGCTTAAATCCCCGCCCATCACCGCAATCGCCAGGAAAATGGCCAGCACAAAACCGACAAACCCGAACCCGGACGCCAGCGAATGCCGGATGCCGTCATCCATCTCCACATGCGACAAAATATTGTCAAACAGCTTGTTGCGCATAACTTTAATCAGGCTGAGGCAGGCAAAGAAAACACCTATTCCGAGCAGGATCGAAAGCAAAGATATCTCAACCCCGCCGATTTTGAACCCGAACAAAATCTTCCATATGCTCTGCAGCAAAAGATCTGTGGAAACGCCCCACAGGGAAAGCAGAGCCAAAACAGTCAAAACCACAAAAACCGGATTGAGAATAACCCCCAGCCAGAAATCCAGTTTTTCAATCAGCTGCCGGCGCACCCGCAAAGTTTTTACCCAGAAATTAAACAACAAAATCTTTTTTAACAGCTCAAACACGGACTTACGAACGAAGACAAAAACACAGATAACCAGCATTGACAGCAAAAAGCGGTTAATGATAAAGCTGGCCAGACGGGGATAGCCGAACAGAGAAATTCCCGTAACCACCGCGGCCAGCATCGAGATCAGAAAAACAACCCGGAAAGCCGTACGGGTTTTGGCATCGGCAAAATCATCGTCTTCTGGATTACTCTCCTCTCCCTCTTCGGGGTCGGCCACCTCTTCCCAGAAAAAGCGCTTAACCATCAAAACGACGCAAAAAGATTTAACCACACAATTAATCAGCGACAGATAATAAATCAGTTCCACCGTATAATTGGCCCTTGTCGCAATATGTAGCAGCATACCGCTGATACCGCAGACAAAAAAGCTGAAATAAAATGCGGAAGTAATCCTTTTGGCCTTGTTGTCATCCATACTAACCAGCCGCCACATACCGTTATAGGGGGCAAAAACCACCCTCACCACGGCATTAGCCAGAAAGATACAGAGAGTATAATACAAAACGCTTGCCAGCGTCAGACCGAAAAAGCTGGAAATCAGCATTTTCGTATGGATTGCCCACACCAGAAAACTACCCAGCATCACCGCCGGAATAATCCCGTATGCGCAGGCCACGAAAAATGCCGCCAAAACCCTCATAAAATAAGGAGGAATTTCCGTAATGTTCTTTTTATATCCCAAATGCCGGATAATCAGCATCCGGAGCATACACCCCAACAGCGCCGCTGCCATAATGGCCAGCAAAACGGTAAAGATATTAGAGCTTACCGTTTTTTGCTGTTTTGCTGACAACCCCTTGTACCAGTCAATAGGAGATTTGATAATACTAAAGCAAAAATCCAAAAATTGCCCAGTTGCCTTCAGCAGATTGCTTGGATAAAGCATCGGATCCTGATAGACTAGAAGATTGCCGATCAAGGCCTGATTGCGCACGACAACAATCAGCGCCGTCAGTTCGTCAACCTGGTTAATCAGAAGATCGTTTTCCGCCACCCGACCTTTCTGATAAACGGCCTCTTCGTTATACTCTTTCCTTTTTTCAGCAATAATCGGAAGTTCTTCTTCTCCTTCTTTTGGCATTTCTCCGAGCGACTCAATCCGTCGGTTGACATTTTTCAGCTCGTCTTCCAACTGTTTTTTGTTTTCCACCAGTTGGGAGCGTATATCTCCGAGAAAAGACACATATTTGCTGATAATCGTATTATCTACCTGATCGGATTTTAAGATCTTTTCGATTTCATTCAGCTCCTTGCTTAAAGTCGGAAAATCCGTGGTAATCAGTTCGGGTACACCATTGACAAAAAGCTGCGCGCCGTCAGTGCCGGCCGCTCTCGGCGAACCGGAAAAAAGCAGCATCAGGACAATCAAAAACTTTCCCCACCAGTGTTTTTTTACCATAATTTACTCCTGTCTGCCTTTATACCGTTTTCACATACATCAATTCTTGTGCAGCCACTTTTGCATAATTTTATAGGCGTTTCCGGCCACTCCAAAACGGAGATTGTCCGCCACCGACCAGAAACTGAACCCGTTTTCGACCGACGCATCCTGTCTTAACCGGCTGACATAAACTTCGGTTTCTCCCTGCACGTCGTTTAAGGTAACATATCCGCCTTTAACGTTCTTATCAAAGACGATAACCCCTTCAGTCTGTTTCATCAGTTTGCGGACCTCGTCAACATCCACATCCTGCTCGCATTCCGCATTGACATAAACCGCGTTGCCGATAAAAGCCGGAATAAACGCACAATTTGCGTGCACTTTGATATCCCTGCCTAACACCTTTTTGGTTTCCGCGTTGATGGCCCATTCACATTTTGTTTCTTCGCCGATAAACTCTTCCACCTGCGGGATGACGTTAAAGGCAATTTGCTTGTCAAACACTTTCTGATTGTCAACCAGGCTTTCATTCATAAAAATCTTGCGGGTCTGATCAAACAGTTCGTCCATACCTTCTTTGCCGTAAACCGACGTCGAAGCATAAGTCGAAACAATCAGGCGTTTCAGTCTATAAGCCTCATCGGCCGCTTTCAACGGCAGCAAAATCTGGGTAACCGCCGCCGACGGCACGCTGACGATGTTTTTGAGAGCTACCGCCAGTCGGTCATCGTTAACCCCCGCGATAATCATCGGCACGTCTTCATCGGCAAAAAAACAGCTGCTGCAGTCTATGATTTTGCAGCCTTTGCCCGCAGCCTTCAAGGCATACCGGCGGGAAATTTCTTCCGAAGAGGCAAAAATTGCCGCTTCTGCACCGGCAAAATCAAAATCTTCCAAACCGAAAACATCAATATCGTCTTCTTCGCCGAAAGAAACCTGGGTTCCGAGCGGCACCTTGGGTTCCAGCGCCGCAACATCCGCCGGTTTATAGCCACCATCTGCCAGATAGGCAAGGATTTCCCTCCCGATACTGTCCTGCACGCCGATTACTGCAATTTTTTTCATTTTTTCCTCTTTTCTGATTTTAGGATAGAATAACCTTACATTTATTTAAAAATAGTAACAATTCCGCAAAATTTCTATTCCAGTTCGGCCAGCCGCCGCGCCTGATCTTCGGCAATCAGCGCGTCAACGATTTCATTGAGCGCATCGCCGGAAACAATATCATCCAACTTATAAAGCGTCAGATTAATACGGTGGTCGGTTACCCGTCCCTGCGGATAGTTGTAGGTGCGGATTCGTTCCGACCTATCGCCACTGCCAACCTGCAGTTTGCGCCGTTCTGAATATTCGGCGTCAATTGCCGATTTCTGCTGATCATAAAGCTTGGCCCGCAGATGATTCATCGCTTTTTCCCTATTTTTGAACTGCGAACGGTCATCTTGGCACTGCACCACAACACCAGTCGGAATATGGGTGATCCGTACTGCCGATTCGGTTCTGTTAACATGCTGACCACCAGCACCCGATGCCCGGTAAACATCGATTTTTAAGTCGGCAGGATTAATGTACATGTCCACTTCCCCAATTTCCGGCAGCACCGCCACCGTCGCCGCCGACGTATGCACCCGTCCCTGCGATTCGGTTACCGGCACCCGCTGCACGCGATGCGCACCCGACTCAAACTTCAACTTAGAAAAAACATCCTTGCCGGTAATTTTGGCCGAAGCTTCCTTATACCCGCCCAACCCATTTTCATCGGCATCAAGAATTTCAAACTTCCATCCCTGTTTTTGGGAATAACGCTGATACATCTCAAACAAAACGGCTGCAAACAATGCCGCTTCGTCGCCCCCCGTTCCGGCACGCACTTCCAAAATGGCGTTTTTCTCATCCTCTTCGTCTTTCGGCAGTAGCAGGATTTTGATTTCCTTTTCAATCTCCGGCAATCTTTCTTTCAGTTCATAATATTCCGCTTCTGCCATTTCGCGCATTTCTTTGTCCATAGAGGCATCTTCCATCATTGCCTTGGCTTCCTGCCAATCTTTCTCAGTTTTGCGGTAACGGTTGATAGCCTCCACCACCGGTTCCAGCTCAGCCAGCTCCTTATTCATTTTTACCAGATTTTCCGGCGTAACACCAGGAGAAGACAAAAGGGAAGAAATTTCATCATAACGGTTGACGACATTTGCTAAATTTTCGGCAAAACTCATTTATCTCACTTCCTCGCATAACTGATTCAAAGAAACATTTTTCTGCTCTCCACTGTCCAGATCCTTAACAGTTACCTCGTTTCTGGACAACTCGTCAGAGCCAAGGATAACCGCTTTGCAGGCATTGGCTTTGTTAGCGCGGTTCATTCTTTTCTTCAGGTTTCCGCTATAAGCCTGCTCCACTTTCACCCCTGTCCGCCGGAGTTTATAGGCAATTTCAAGAGCCGCCTCTTCGGCATCTTCCCCAACTGGGATCACCACCACCGGACGGCAAACTTCCGGCTCTTTTTCCAACAACATGGCCAACCGTTCAACCCCGCAGGCCCAACCAATGCCGGCCACAGCCCCCCCCCCCATCTGCTCAACCAGTCCATCGTAACGGCCTCCAGCCAAAACCGTCCCTTGGGCACCGAGTTTATCAGTTACCAGCTCAAACACGGTGTGAGAGTAATAATCCAGACCACGCACCAGCCGGTTGTTGACTCGATACTTGATCCCCAACCGGTCCAGACCTTTCAGCACCCGGACAAAAAAGTCCTTCGATTTTTCGTTCAGGCTGTCAACGTAAAGCGGCGCCTTCTCAACCACCGCCTTATCACATTCTTCCTTTGAATCAAGTACTCTGAGCGGATTGCGCTCCAGACGGTTTTTGCTGTCTTCGGACAACTCATCAAAATGTTCTTTCAGATAAGAAACCAGCTTGCTACGATAAGCATCACGACTTTCCGCATCGCCAAGCGAGTTGATTTCCACCGTTACCTGCCCGTCAAGCCCCAGCTTTTCCAAAAATTCATAAGCCATTGCAATAACTTCAATATCGGCCTGCGGGGTATCGGCGCCAAGCAATTCGACCCCAAACTGGGTAAACTGGCGCTGGCGTCCCTTTTGCGGCCGTTCATAGCGGAACATCTGCCCATGATAATAAAATTTGACCGGCAGATTTTGCTGCATACCATTAGAAACAAAAGCACGCACGACACCGGCCGTACCTTCCGGCCGAAGTGTCAGGCTTTCACCTCCTCTATCTTCAAAACAATACATTTCCTTGGTAACAATATCGCTGGTATCGCCCAAATTGCGGGAAAACACTTCCGTAAACTCAAAAATCGGGGTTTCTATTTCCTCAAACCCGTATTTTTCCACCACTCCTTCACCGGTTTTCACCACCTGTTTGGTTTTTCTTTTTGCCACACCGTACAAATCATAGGTACCGCGGACACATTGCAGTTTTGCCATATTTTTCTCTCCCTGAAACACAAAGAAAATAGCAAGCCCACACCTGCTATTTTCCGATAAAATTTAAACTCAAACTAATGTTCTGCCGATTCGATAAAAGGATCAAGCGGGATTCTCATCCTTTTTTTCGGCTGGATAACCGACGTCAGCTTGCCGTTGATATAAACTTCCACACCATCATACTTACCAGCCGATAATATCATTCCCTCTTTTGCGGGCACCTGATAGCTTTCGCCGGGATGCATCACTTTGTTAAAATATATTCTATCGGCATCACGAACTTCAATCCATGTATCCTCTTTGCTGATTTTGATTTCAACCGACGCTTTTTTTTCACCGTCGGCCGCTACATCCGCCAATTCCAGCGGTTCGACAAAACTTTCCTCACTGATCACCACCGTATTGGGTGTTTTTGCATCAACATTTGCGGACGTGTTTTCTTTTATTTCTCCTGCCACCTGATTTTCTACTACCGTCAGCAAAGCCTCACCGTTTTCTTCCTCTATCGGGGAAAAATACTCAACCTCGCCCCCCATGGTATCAATCGCGGTTTCTTCCATCCTGACACCCGCAGACATCTCTTCGCCGACATCATAAAAACACGACCATAAACCACCAATCAAAAACAGTGCGACAATGCTGCCGATAATATAACGCTTGTCCGGGAAACTGGCCGCTGCCATGTCTCTTTCCATACTCCCACGTTGTTCCTTGGGCTTTTCGTTCAGTTCTTCGCGAAACAACTGGACAATCCGCATATTGTTCAACCCCAGATATTTGGCATACGAACTGACAAAACCGGCAGAATACGGCATCAGCGGCAGTTCGACATAATTGCCGTTTTCAATCGCCTCAAGATAAGCCAGGCGGATACAAAGAACCTGGGATATGTCTTCCAGTTCCAAACCTTTTTTCAAACG
>CAYXBH010000059.1:0-6978 GCA_964463185.1 uncultured Azospirillum sp.
TCCTTAAAGGTCGTTATATGAGTCGGATAATAAGATTTAAGGAAATTTTCCCGCACCGTATACACAGACACACCTAAGCGGAAAAAATATCCGCAAAATCTATATTAACCGGCCATAGAACAACCTTTAACGGCTGACGACAACCACCGCCTCCCGCAATATCCTATCCTTAATCATATATCCGGTCTGCAACTCGGCAACAACGGTGCCGGTTGGTTTGGATTTATCTTCCACTTCCTGCACAACCTGATGAAAGGCCGGATCAAAAACTTTGCCCATTGATTCCATTTTGACGATGCCGAATTTGGCTAGCACTTTGTTTAATTCCGATTCGGTTAATTCCACGCCTTTTTTCAACTGTTCACATTCACTGCCTTTCAGTCCTTCTGCTGCAGTGAGAGCACGGTGCAGATTATCAGCAACGGAGAGAATATCTTTGGCAAACGAACTGATGGCATATTTGGAAGTTTTTTCCATTTCCTGAATACACCTTTTTTTGGTATTTTCCAATTCAGCATACGCGCGAAGATAGTCATCTTTCAGTTTGGCATTCTCTGCTTTCAGTTTTTCGTTTTCCTCATTTTCGACCAGGACAGAAATTTCTTCGTTTTCCTGTTCTTCCATATTTTCAATATATTCTTCGTTTCCTTCAGGTTGTTTCATTTCTGTTTCAGAGTTATGCTCTTTTTTATCCTTTTTCATTTTTTCCCTCTTTAATTTTTTTACAAAGCGCGTATATATCTTATATACAACATTTAATAATTAAAGATAAACAAGTCAAGGGGAGAAGTTTTATTGCCTTTTTAATGAATTGTTAAAACAGACAATATACTCTACTGATTGATTATTCTGACTAAAAGAGAGATGAGAATGAATTCTGTTCCCGCGCCAAAAGCAATTGACAGCGTATTTAAACCGTTGCCCAAAAATTTTAACTTTAAAAAATTTTCTTTAGCTTTTAGTGCTGTCAACAACCCTTGTTTAACCGAGATACAAAACCTCGGGCGTAAGCAATGCCTTAGTAAAAACGAATGGCCGGAAATCGGCAATATCAATGCCTGGATGATCACATCGGAAACCGCTACTTTTATGAAATGGGGCGGTTTAGGAATGATCGCTTCCGAACTACCGGAAGCCTTTAACCATTGCTTTGCTAAAGACGGTGATGTCATTTCCATCGTAACACCGATATACACCGGCGATACTGGTAAAAAGAAAGCATCTTTTGCCGACGACTGCTACAACGGGGCAGAAAAAAGATCCATATCCGTCAAAAAAATACTGACAATGAAAGTGCCCTTTTACGGCAACCGTAACGTGCTATCCAAATTTAATGTGGATGTCTATTATGGTCGGCTCGACAACGTCGAATACATATTTCTTAAAAACGAACGCTTTTTTTCAATCAACCCACACCCGAACAACAACCCGGCTCAGGATGGTTGCTATATTTTAAATGAATACAACATCAACGAAGTCGAACGTTTTGCCTTCTTTTCCAAGGCGGTTTACCTATTGGTCAAAACCCTGTTTGAAAAAAGCAAACCGCAGCTTAAGGTGCCCAACCTGCTGATTGCTAACGACTGGCATAGCGGCGCGTTATCCGGTTTGACAAAATATTTCACGGTTGCTCTGCAGGAAACCGGACAGATGAGTCCCGAGCTTTGCGGCAAATTAAAAAATCTGCCGATTGTACACCTGGCACACCATCTCGGTTATCAGGGTTGGGACTATCACAATACCTCAAAAATTCTCAACTCTCTTTACGAAAACACCGCTTCCGCTGTTTTCAAAAACGCAAAAGCAATCAAAAATTCCAACCCGCGCACCTGCGACACTTTGATCGTTTATGACTGCTACAATCAGGCCTCATGCAATTTTCACCTGGCCGACCGAGTGGTAACCGTATCCAAAAATTATATGGAAGAAGTATCCAAGGAACTCGATTTTGGCTTTGACTTCCGCGATATTTTGAAAATCCGCAAAGACCACCGCAATTTCTTCGGCATCGTCAACGGCTACGACAAAAAATTGATCACCCCCAACCCGGAACGGATTGAGACAATCAACCGCTATTTTGATCCTTTCCGTTTCAAATTTTATGACGAAAACCATCTTGAGGCAAAACTGGAAAACAAAAAAGAATTTATCCGCCTGATTTCAAAAATTGCCTCTGACCCGGCTTTCAAACAAAAGGTGATTCCTCTGGTCGACACATACCGTTTCAATGACCTCAACCAAAAAATCAAAAACGTTGAACATCTGCCGATTATCTGCGCCACCAGCCGCCTGGTTGAGCAAAAAGGCTATGACATTGCTGCGCAGGCCATTAACAGCCTATTTGTGCGGTTTGGCAGTCTCAAGCATATTGAAATGCCGATCTTCATCTTGGGCGGCGCTGGCGACAGCAAATACTTTGAGCACCTCACCAATTTGAAAGACAAGATTATGGCCGTCAATCCCAAATGCGGGGAACGCCTTTTTGTCTTCCGCGGTTATCAGGACGACTTTGCCTATACCATCCAGATGGCCTCCGATTTTTATATGATGCCGAGCCGCTTTGAACCCTGCGGCTTGACCCAGATGGAAGCGATGGCCAAAGGCGCACTGCCGATCGCCATGTCCACCGGCGGACTGGTCGATACCATTGAAAACGGCATCGACGGTTTCCGCACTGAGGTATTTTTCTCCTCAAACAAACGGCGGGTATATGGTAGCAACATGACAGCACAAAGGCTGAAAACCAACGCTAATGCCTATGCGGAAACCCTGTGCAAAGCGTTGGAAACATTTTACCGACACTCTGATAAAATAAAAGCAATGACGATCAACGCAATGCAGAAAGATTTCAGTTGGGATGTTGAGGGCGGTAGCATTTACAAATACCGTCAGCTGTTTAAAACCGGACACATCTGAAAAGCTTTTTCTTGCCGGAAAATTTTTAAGCTTGTGTAATCATGTATTAACCAATAAGTAATAACATAAAACACATAAGGAATCATTTTAGGAGGATGAGCAACATGAGCGATACTTCTGTTGCAACGCAGGTAGCCACCAAGTGGCGCAAAAAGAGGGGGTCGCTAATTATGGCGCTCCACGAAATTCAGGATGTTAAAGGCTATATTCCGTGGGAAGACGCGATTGAAGTCGCACAGGCAATGAACATTCCGCTGGCCAGGATTTACGAAGTTCTTACTTTTTACAATTTTTTCAAACTAGAAGCCCCCGGCAAAGCAGTTATCTCCGTATGCACGGGAACGGCTTGCTACCTAAAAGGCAACGACAAAGTACTGGAGGAACTCAAAAAAGAACTCGGCATCAATGAGGGCGAAAGCACTCCTGACCGCACTTTTCACCTGCAATGTGTCCGCTGCGTCGGCTGTTGCGGGTTGGCGCCAGTTTGCGTTGTCAACGGCAAAACCTACGGCCGCGTAACCGTCGGTGACGTCCGCAATATCGTCGACGAATGGCGCAAGAAATTTGATGACGAAGACAAGGAGCTGGCTCATGGCTGATATGAACGAAATTGATAAAAGATTTGACATTCACGAAATTGCAAAAAGCAAACTGCAGGAACTCGACCGCTACGCCTGCACCATCTATTGCTGCCACTCGACCGGCTGCAAGTCTTCCGGCAGTGACGACATCCTCAACCTGATGAAATCAGCGATTGCAGAACACGGGCTGAACGGAAAGGTTCGCATCGTTGCTACCGGCTGCATGGGGCTTTGCGCCCAGGGACCACTGATCCGGGTAGAACTCAAAGGACAAAAAGATATCCTTTACAAACGCCTGGAACCGTTGGTTGCCCGCATCATCATCACCGAACACATTATCCCTGCACTCAGACTGGAAGAGGGACAAACTTTTGAACTGCCGGAATTTTTAAATAAATATGTACTCTCGCTTGACCTGCCGTTTTTCACCAAACAGGAAAAAGTGGTATTAAAACAGGCCGGACGCCTCGACCCTGAGGATATTCAGGAATATATCGCCCACGGCGGCTATCTGGCACTGGAAAAAGTCCTGAAAACTATGACCCCGGCAGAAGTTGCCGCCGAAATCAAGAAATCCGGACTTCGCGGCCGCGGCGGCGCCGGTTTCCCCACCGGCTTAAAATGGGAACTGGCGGCCAAAATACCGACGATGGATGACAAATTCATCATTTGCAACGGCGACGAGGGCGACCCCGGTGCCTATATGGACCGCAGTATTCTCGAGTCGAATCCGCATGATGTTATTGAAGGAATGATGATTGCCGCTTATGCCATCGGCGCAACCGAAGGCTGGTTTTACATCCGAGCAGAATATCCGCTGGCGGTGGAAAGGATAGAAAAGGCAATCAAAGCCTGCAAAAAAAACCGACTGCTCGGCAACAACATTATGAACAGCGGCTTTAATTTCAACATCGACATCAGGCTCGGCGCCGGCGCCTTTGTCTGCGGCGAGGAAACCGCGCTTATCCACTCAATCGAAGGCAAAAGAGGTACCCCGCGACCACGACCACCCTATCCGACGGAAGTCGGTCTGTGGAACAAACCGAGTTGCATCAACAATGTGGAAACTCTGGCCAATGTCCCATCGATCATTTTGAAAGGAGCTGACTGGTTTTCTTCTTTCGGTACCGAAACATCCAAAGGCACCAAGGTCTTTGCCTTAACCGGACAGGTTGAACACTCCGGCCTGATCGAAGTACCGATGGGCACCACCATCAATACCATTGTCAATGAAATCGGCGGCGGTGTACCAAACGGCAAAAAACTGAAAGCCGTCCAAACTGGCGGCCCTTCGGGCGGCGTCATTCCGGCAGACAGCGTTAACCTGCCTGTCTGCTATGAGGAGCTGAAAAAAGTAGGCTCGATTATGGGGTCGGGCGGTATGATCGTGATGGATGAGACCGCTGACATGGTTGACATCGCCAAATTTTACCTTGATTTTACAGTTGACGAATCCTGCGGCAAATGTGCGCCCTGCCGTATCGGCGGCAAACAGATGCTGCTGCTTTTGGAAAAAATAGCCAAAGGCAAAGGCTCCATCCAGGATGTTGAAATGCTCCGTCAAATTGCCCTTGCCATGCAAAAGGCCTCTCTTTGCGGTTTGGGACAAACGGCACCCAACCCAGTACTATCAACCATGCGCTATTTTGGCGAAGAATATGAGGCAAAAGTTGCCACAAACGCTGCAAACACCAGGGAGGCAAAATAATGGTAAAACTAAAGATCGATAACTATGATGTAGAAGCGACCCCAGGCATGTCCATTTTAGAGGCAGCCCGTAACGTCCATATCGAAATCCCGACTTTATGCAAACACCCCGATGTTGACGCCACCGCCGGCTGCGGCATATGCATTGTCAAAGTCAACGGGAGAATTATGCGCTCCTGTTCGACACCGGTGGCTGAAGGGATGGAAGTTATCACTTCCGACGCCGAACTGGTCGATGTCCGGCGCACAGTTTTAAAACTGATTTTAAGTAACCACCCCAACGCCTGCCTCACCTGCATCCGCTCCGGACATTGTGAACTGCAGGATCTGGCCAACACATTCGGCATTAAAGATGCCCCGCTGCCAAACCTCACCAAGCGCTGGCCAATTGACAATTCGACCAAAACACTGATGCTCGATTCGAGCAAATGCATTCTTTGCGGCCGCTGCGTCGAAGTCTGCCAAAACCAGCAAAACGTCTGGGCACTGGGATATCTGAACCGCGGTCTGGCCACAAGGGTAACTGCTGCCAACGGTATCAACCTGGCCGACAGCCCCTGCATTAAATGTGGACAATGCTCAGCACACTGCCCGACCGGCGCCATCGTCGAATATGACGAAACGCAAAAAGTTTGGGATATGCTGAACAACAAAGACACTTACACCATTGTCCAGATTGCGCCTGCGGTACGGGTTGCAATCGGCGAAGAATTCGGCTTTGATTTCGGCGAAAACCTGACCGGTAAAACTTATACCGCTTTGCGCCGGATGGGCTTTAAGCGGATATTCGATACCAACTTCGGCGCCGACCTGACAGTTATCGAAGAAGCGACCGAATTTGTCCGCCGCTTTACCAAAGAACCGGAAAGTCTGCCGATGTTTACCAGTTGCTGCCCAGCCTGGGTCGACTTGCTGGAAAAATATCATCAGGACATGATTAACCATTTTTCAACCTGCAAATCACCGCAATCCATGGTCGGCGCAATGACCAAAACCTACTACGCCGACAAAATGGGCATAGATCCAGCCAAAATCCGCGTTATTTCAATTATGCCCTGCACCGCAAAAAAATGGGAAATTGTCCGCAGCGAAGATATGAGTTCTTCTGGTTTTCAGGATGTTGATGTTTCACTGACCACCCGCGAACTGGCGCGGATGATTAAACAGGCGGGTATCGATTTCCGCAGTCTACCGGAAGAAGAGGCCGACAAACCGCTCGGCGAATATTCTGGTGCCGGCACCATTTTCGGCGCCACCGGCGGCGTAATGACCGCGGCTCTGCGAACGGCTTATTTCTACATTACCGGGCAAGAGCTGGGCGAGCTCAATTTTCGCGCAATCGAGGGGCTTGACGGTATTAAAGAAACAGAAGTAACCATCGCCGAAAAACCGATTCGCATTGCCGTAGCGCACGGCACCGGCAATGTCGAAAAAGTACTGGATCGGATTCGCGAGGCACAGGCAACCGGCAAAGAACTCCCCTATCATTTTGTAGAAGTAATGGCCTGCCGCGGCGGTTGTATTGCCGGTGGCGGACAACCACGGGTAATGCTTCCGGGACAACCCAAACCGCGCGGTATCACCGATGATATCCGTCGCAAACGCGCCAAAGGGCTGTTTGACGAAGATCTGCACGCCAAAAACCGACTGTCGCACCACAATCAGTCAATTAAAACGCTGTACGAGGAATATATCGGCAAACCAAACGGCGAAAAGGCACACCACCTGCTACACACGCATTATGTACCGCGAGCCGCTTACAAACGCTAAAAAA
>CAYXBH010000060.1:0-6764 GCA_964463185.1 uncultured Azospirillum sp.
TTTTTCAGTTCAGTTTTTCGGTAAGTAGCTGGTTAACAATCTGCGGATTGGCCTTGCCTTTTGATTCTTTGATGACCTGACCGACAAACCAGCCCATCAACCCGTTTTTGCCTCCTTTATAGGCGCTGACTTTATCTGGATTTTCGGCAATCACCTTGTCGACAACCACCTCGATGGCACCGGTATCAGTTACCTGTTTTAAGCCCTTTTCCTCAACGATTTTTTCCGGGCTTTCACCTGTTTCGCTCATAATTTCAAAAACGTCCTTGGCAATTTTACCGGAAATAACGCTCTTTTCGATCAATTCGACCAGCGCACCAAGGTTTTCCGCAGATACGGGACTTTCTTCAACAGTCAGGTTTTTGCGTTTGAGCATGGCAAAGAAATCGCCCATCAACCAGTTGGCTACTTTTTTGGCATCGTGATTGGTTGCCGCTTTTTCAAAGAAATCAGCAACTTCTTTGTTTTCGCAAATAACCATGGCGTCATATTTGGTCAGCCCCAGTTTTTCGACAAAGCGGGCTTTTTTGGCGTCGGGCAGTTCCGGTAGCTCGTCCGCTACTTGTTTAATATATTCTTCTGTCAGCACCAGCGGCGGTAGATCCGGCTCCGGGAAATAACGATAGTCGTGGGCAAATTCTTTTTTGCGCATAACCCTGGTCTGACCGCTTGCCGGGTCAAACTGGCGGGTTTCCTGCTCTATCGTGCCACCGTTTTCATAAACTTCAATATGGCGACGAGCCTCGTTTTCAATTGCCTGCATGACAAACTTGACCGAGTTGACGTTTTTCATCTCACAACGGGTGCGCAATTCATCGCTGCCGGCCGGGCGTACGGAGACATTGACATCGCAGCGCATGGAGCCTTCGTCCATATTGCCGTCGCAGGTGCCAAGATAGCGCAAAATGGAGCGCAATTTTTTCAAAAATGCACCCGCTTCTTCCGGTGAACGGAAATCTGGCCTGGTTACAATTTCCATCAAGCCGACGCCGGCACGGTTCAGGTCAATAAAGGTTTTGTACGGGTCGATATCGTGGATCGATTTGCCGGCATCCTGCTCAATGTGCATCCGCTCAATCCGGATATCTTTGCTGCTGCCATCTTCCAAGTCAACGGTTACCACACCCTCACCGACAATCGGATATTGGAACTGGGTGATCTGGTAACCGGTCGGCATATCGGCATAAAAATAGTTTTTGCGCGAAAATTCGGAAAACTTGTTGATCTTCGCCCTCAAACCCAAACCTGTCTTAACTGCCTGATGTACACAGCAACGGTTCAGCGTCGGCAGCATTCCCGGCATACCGGCATCGACAAAAGACACGTTCTTGTTGGCATCAGCACCGAACCGGGTAGAAGCACCGCTGAATATTTTTGATTCGGAGATAATCTGGCAATGAATTTCAAGCCCGCAGACAATTTCCCACTTTTTTTCTTTTCCTTCAATAACCATGGCTATTTCAACCTTTCAAATCCACATTCTTTTTCAATGGCAAAGGCCGCTTTGAACACCGTTTCTTCGTCAAAGGCGCGTCCGATCAACTGCAGGCCGAGCGGCAGGCCGTCGCCGGACAGTCCCGCTGGCAGGCTCAACCCCGGCAGGCCGGCCAAATTGACGGAAACGGTAAAAACATCGTTCAGCCACATGTTAATCGGATTTTCTTTCATGCTATTATCACCTATAGGAAAAGCCGGCGTCGGTGCTGTCGGCGTCAAGATAACGTCACAGTGATTGAACGCCTGCACAAAATCATCACGGATAAGCCGCCGCACTTTTTGCGCCTTCAGGTAATAGGCATCATAATAGCCGGCCGACAATACATAAGTGCCGATCATAATCCGCCGTTTGACCTCCTTGCCAAAACCGGTGCTGCGGGTGTTGATATACATATTATCCAGATGTTCTCCCGGCACCCGCAGACCATAGCGCAAACCGTCATAACGCGCCAGATTAGAAGAGGCTTCCGCTGGGGCAATGATATAATAAACAGCCAGCGCATATTTGGTATGTGGCAGAGAAATATTGACGATTTCTGCGCCTGCAGATTTCATGATTTCAATTCCCCGATCCCAGCAGGTCGCAATTTCCGGGTTCAGACCCGCTGGACGGTATTCATCCGGAATCCCCACTTTTAGGCCTTTAATACTTTGTCCGAGGGCTTGAGTAAAATCAGGCACTTCTGCTTTGACGGAAGTCGAATCTCTGTTGTCGTAACCGGCCATGATGTTCAGCAGCAAAGCGCAGTCACGAACGTCTTTGGCAATCGGCCCCGCCTGATCAAGCGAGGAAGCAAAAGCAACTATCCCGTAACGAGAGCAACGGCCGTAGGTTGGTTTAATGCCGGTAACACCGCAAAATGCGGAAGGCTGGCGGATGGAACCGCCGGTATCGGTACCGGTTGCCGCCGCGCAGATATTGGCGGCAACGGCTGCCGCCGATCCGCCGGACGACCCTCCGGGAACCAGTTTTCTTTCTTCCTGCCAGGGGTTGACAACTGGACCATAGCAACTGGTTTCGTTGCTGCCGCCCATGGCAAATTCATCCAGATTCAGTTTGCCGAGGCAGCTTGCGCCGGCGGCAAACAGATTGGCGGTTACCGTCGACTCGTATGGTGGCACAAAACTGTCCAGAATACGCGAACAGGCGGTGGTGCAAATGTCTTTGGTGCAAAATAGATCTTTAATGCCAAGCGGAATCCCCTCAAGCGCACGGGCAGTTCCGTCCCGGTAGCGCTGGTCGGACTCTTCTGCCTGTTTCAATGCATGTTCCGGCGTTTCCAGCACATAGGTGTTCAGCGTGCGTCTTTTTTCAATCTCTTTTATGTAGGCTGTAGTCAGCTCTGTTGCCGTAAATTCTTTGTTTTTTAATCCGTCCAAAGTTTCATGGACAGTCAGAGAGGTTATTTTTTCCATTGCGTTTCCCCCTATTCTACTACCTTCGGCACTACAAAATAGCCATATTCCGCCATCGGCGCGTTAGCCAAGATTTCATCTGCCTGGGAACCCTCGGTAACATCATCTTCCCTACAGATCAACGGCAGATCGTTGACAGCAGACAAAGGTTCTACCTCGTCGGTATTGACCTCGTTTAACTGTTCCACCCAATTTAATATTTTGTTGAACTCCTCTTCCGTTGCCTCAATTTTATCATCATCAATCTTCAGGCGTGCCAAAAATGCCACCCGGTTGACGGTTTGTCTGTCTATTGCCATTATTTTCTCCTGTTTCCCGAAAAAAGAAAAGCCATTGAATACGGCTGTACGTCAATGGCTTTTACTATAATTTATCAGCTTAAAAACACAAGCGTATTTTATTCTTCCGACAGCATTTTTCCACATTCTTTGGCATTGTCGAGGTTGATCATGCCGACAATGTGGTAACCGGCGTCGACGTGCAGAACCTCACCGGTAACTGCAGTACCGAGCGGGGACAACAAAGCCAGCGCCATATTACCGACTTCATCCTGGGTAACGTTGCGGCGTAGGGGAGCATTCAGTTCGTTCCAATGCAGAATTTTGCGGAAATCGCCGATACCGGAAGCGGCCAGAGTTTTGATCGGGCCGGCAGAAATGGCGTTGACGCGGACATTTTGTTTGCCCAGATCAACCGCTGCAAAACGAACAGAAGCTTCCAGAGCTGCTTTGGCAACACCCATGATGTTATAGTTGGGGAGCACTCTTTCCGCGCCTAGATAGCTCAGTGTCAGAATCGAACCTCCATCGTTCATGAGCGGCGATGCGCAGCGGCATACTTCTAAAAACGAATAGCAGGAAATGTGCATCGTGTTGGTGAAATTGGCCAGCGTGGTGTCAATGGTACGGCCTTTCAATTCGTTTTTGTCGGAAAAAGCAATGGCATGAACCACAAAGTCGATCTTGCCCCATTTTTCTCCCAGTTCTTTGAAGCAGGCTTCGACACTAGCGGAATCGGAAACGTCACACTTAATCAGCAGGGGTTCGTTGTCAAGCTGAGCTGCCAGCGGCGCAACCCGTTTTTCCATCACTTCGTTCTGGTAGGAAATGGCAAGCTGAGCACCATGTCCGTTCAAGGCTTGGCAAATACCCCAGGCGATTGACTTGTCGTTGGCCAGTCCCATGACCAAGCCTCTTTTTCCACTCATAAGCAGTTGGTTAGTCGTCATTTCTATTTTTCCTTTGCAATTTCAAAAAAAATTATATATTTGGAGATAATTTGATGAATCTTTATAAGATTTAACCTGATTTGTAAACATCTTTTTTTAACAAAGGGAAAATTATGGAATGGAAATTCAAGCTTGAAGAAAAATCAAAAGCACTGTCCGGTTTTTTGTTTTTCCTGGCCAAACGGGCGCAAAACGACACTGTTTTCAGGGTGGCTTCTTCGCTTGCCTACACCTCGCTGATCGCCATTGTGCCGCTTTTTGCTATCGGGCTCGCCATTTTTTCGGCTTTTCCTGTGTTTGCTTCCATCCGCGATCAGCTGGAAACTTTCTTGTTCCAGCACTTGACGCCGGAATTTGAGCAGGAAGTCAACCAGTATTTTGCCTCAATCGTGCAAAACGCCGGTCAACTGACTACCATTGGCGTGGTCGGTATCGCGCTAACTTCGATTTTGCTGCTGTCGACAATCGAGAATAGTTTCAATTTTATTTTCAAGGTAACCCAACCGCGGCACATTACCACAAAAATTACCCTGTACTGGACGGTGATTACCTTAGGCCCGCTTTTGTTCGGAACGGCACTTTCCATGCGGGGGTATTTTTACACCTTGCAAAAAATCGTGGTCGTTGACGGCGAAACCGGGCAATTTCTTTTTCGTTATTTAATTCCCCCGGCCATTACCGTCATCAGCCTGATGCTGGTTTATGTTTTGGTGCCGAACAAAAAAGTTGGCCTGACAAGCGCGCTGATCGGCGCGGTTGTTGCCGTTGTACTGTTTTGGTTTTTACGGCAGGTTTTCGGCGCTGCCATTCTGCACAATGCCACCTATAAAACGCTTTATGGCGCTATGGCCGTTATCCCGGTATTTCTGATCTGGATGTATCTTTCGTGGGCTGTGGTTATTTTCGGAGCGGTGGTTACAGCTGCTCTTGACGAATTTCGCCAATTTAACAGCAGGGAAATAAAAAAGGCGATTGTCGCCGGGAAAAACGGGCAGAGTTAAAAGCCCGAAGGTAAAAGACCGGCAGTATTAGAACCTTACCGCAAAACCCCACCTGAAGCGGGGTTTTCATTTCAAACTACTTTTTAATTGGTATGCGGCCGTTCAAGCATGGCACCGTATTTGTCATATTTGGCAAAATAATGCCGGATCAGTTCCAGATCGTTGCTTCCCAGCAGCGCTTCCTCCGCATCACTATCCAACCAGTTGACAGTTAGATAGGCATCGGCAAATTTTCTGTCATCTGAGCGGATAATAAAAATATCCACCTTGCTGCAAAACTTTACTTTCGGGAAACGCTCAAACTGGCGTTTAAAAATTCCGACATTGTTCAGCTTCAGCAGTTCTTTTTGGACGGAAACAGGATATTCCGGAACTTCCATCTGATTGATAATCTTAACATTACCGGTATAGATAATTTCCATCATTTCCCACTTCTTCGGTTCCGGCGGCATTAGCGCAACATAGATTTCAAGCAGCGGTTTTGCGTTTAAACGAATAACCGATTTTTCTCAACATCAGTCAAGGCATTGCTCTTCAATGCGTCAACCAGGACAGCTTTAGCAGCTGAGATATTTCCCATCTGGTAAAGCTCTTTAATATCTTTGTAACTCATGAAATTTCTATATAATGGATTAATAATAGATTAACTAGGCTTTTTAATTTTGTCCAACACAAGCAAAAAACTTATATTTCCAAACTTTTCAGTATTTCTATTTTGTAAAAAGAGGCGTTTCAAACGAAAAAAACAAAAAAATTCCCGGAAACCATCTCGGTTTCGGGGAATTTTTTTAGATTAATACTCCCGGTATTTTTCTTCCAGTTCGACAATCCAGCGCTCAAATGCCAACAGGTCGTTTTTCTTTTTGCCTGTCAATCCAAGGCGGTCGTACATTTTTTTGACCTGCCGGTGGACAACAACGGTCATTCCGTATTTGCGGATGTTTTCATAGGCTCCCATATAGATATTGTGAATATCCTTGCTGATCCAGTCTCCTTTAAACGAAACCTGAATTAATACAATACTTGGGATCTGGGTGGCCAAAACGTCCGCCATATAACGGAAACAAAGCTGTTTAACAAGCATCGGATTTTCCAGTTCAAAAGCCATATTGCCTTCTGAATCAAAAAAACCGTCAATCAACAACGTCTGTTCGTGAGCAATTTTTTCATCTGACGAAAAAAACGTAGATAACGCACGTGGTAGCAAATCTTCGGGAAATTGCCGATTACCCCGGGGAAGCAACAGATTTTTACAGTCTTCCTGCTTGTTGCGCAGATGATGAAGCGTCTGCAGTTGAAAGAGCTTATCCTCCTCAATCCTGCGGATCTCTGCCGTATGCTCACCTACCCGTCGGCACAACCCTTCATAATCAAGATCCATAATAAAGGGAACGGCGTATTTAAAAAACTTTTTCCTTTTAGCAACATATTGCGCCGCGTGTTTTTTAATCTGCTCCAGCATGCGACTCGGACGATGCCCTTCGGCTTTCAGCTGTTGTAAACGCCGATTGACTAGTGTAATGATATGCTCTGGTGACGCAGTTTTTGCCTCCAAGCGATGAGCCAACTCATAAGCATAGGTTTCAGGATCAATCCGCCAGTCCAATATGGCACGCACCATT
>CAYXBH010000061.1:0-6479 GCA_964463185.1 uncultured Azospirillum sp.
AACACTTTGTTTATGACGGTTTCTCATCTGGCTTTTGCGTTGTCGTGGATGTACAGCAATCTGGTGCGGATTTTCGGCAATATCGGCTCGGCGCTGGAAACGCTGGTGGTCGAACCGGAAATCTTCGACAAACTGGGCGCCAAAACACTGAGAGCCGGCAAGGCGGAAATCGTTTTTGACTAGGTCTGTTTTGCCTACGGCGGGCGAACACCGCTTTTTAACGACCTGTCGCTGACCATTCCGGCTCGGCAGAAAGTGGGACTGGTCGGGCTTTCCGGCTCGGGAAAATCGACCTTTATCAAACTTATCAGCCGTTATTACGACATCAACGACGGGAGTATCCGCATTAACGGAAATGATATCCGCGACATTACTCAAAACTCGCTGCACAAAAATATTTCCGTTATCCCGCAGGACGTTTCCCTGTTTAACCGTACGCTTTATGAAAATATCCGCTACGGCAATACGGAGGCCGACGAAAAACAGGTTATCGCCGCCGCCAAAAAAGCTTATGCCGACAATTTTATCCGCGAGTTTCCCAATGGTTATCAAACCAAAGTGGGCGACCGCGGCATCATTCTTTCCGGCGGAGAAAGACAACGGATAGCCATTGCCCGTGCCATTTTGAAAAACGCACCGGTTTTAATCTTTGACGAGGCAACTTCGGCCTTGGACAGCGAAAGCGAAAAACATATTCAGAAATCACTTGCCAACCTGATGAAAGGCAAAACCGTGCTGGCCATTGCCCACCGTCTGTCAACCTTAGGAGAAATGGACAGGATACTGGTTTTCAGCAAAGGAAAAATTGTTGAAGACGGCAGCCCGGAAGAACTGCTTGCCAAAAAAGGAATATACAGCAGACTCTATAATATGCAAGCCGGCGGCTTTATGAAATAGCCGGTCAGCCAGTTGGCGGCGATTTCTTATTTGTTCCGGGCAATATGAAAGGCTCCGTTTTTTCAAACGGAGCCTGATATTTAATTTGATACGAATATATCTGATTTTATCCTTAAATATCCAGATTAACGACGTTAAGCGCGTTTTCCTGTATAAATTCTTTACGCGGCTCGACCACGTCGCCCATCAGGGTGGCAAAGACCTGGTCGGCTTCGTCCAGATGTTCCGCCTTAACCTGCAGCAGCGAGCGCGCTTCCGGATCAAGAGTGGTTTCCCACAGTTGTTCGGGGTTCATCTCGCCCAAGCCTTTGTAGCGCTGGATGGTGATGCCTTTGCGTCCCATGGCCATAATGGCGTCAACAAAAGAAACCGGACCGTGGATTTTCTTTTCTTCGCCGAGCTTGGGCGACAGTAACCGCTGTTCAGCACCGTAGTTCTCTTGCAGGAAAGCCCTCATTTCGTTGAGCACTTTGGCCTCCGGGCTTTCAAAAACTGAATCACCGACAATGTGTTTTTCTTCCACCCCGCGCAGCGTGCGGTGGAAATTGAGCGAGCCGTCTTCGGCAACGTCGGCCTGCCAGCCTTTGTCATATTCGGCCTCCATGGCATCGAGCCGGACCGCCAGTTGAGCCGCCATATCCTGCAGCCGTTCGCGGTTTTGCAGAACCGCCGGATCAAACAGACCGGCAATCGCCATCTGCTCAATGATTTTTTCCGGCGCTTTTTTGCTCAGCACGGCAATCATGTTGCGAGCCTTGCGGGTATTTTCAACCATCGCAATCAGGTCGGCACCGGCAATCTGTTCGCCATCGGCACGTTTTAAGACCGCGTCTTCGCAGCCGCCGCGCACCAGATAATCTTCCATTTCGTGCTCGTCTTTGATGTAGATGACCGAATTGCCGCGTTTGGCTTTATAGAGCGGCGGCTGGGCAATGTAGATGTAGCCGCGTTCGATCAGTTCCGGCATCTGACGATAGAAGAAAGTCAACAGCAAAGTGCGAATGTGGCTGCCGTCGACATCAGCATCGGTCATAATCACGATTTTGTGATAGCGGCATTTGTCGGCGTCAAAATCGTCGCGGCCGATACCGGTACCGAACGCAGTTACCATAGTGCCGATTTCCGCCGAATTGAGCATCTTGTCAAAACGGGCTCGTTCCACGTTTAAGATTTTACCGCGCAAAGGCAGAATCGCCTGGGTTTTACGGTCGCGTCCCTGTTTGGCGGAGCCGCCCGCGGAATCCCCTTCGACGATAAAGATTTCCGACAGAGCGGGATCTTTTTCCTGACAGTCGGCCAGTTTGCCCGGTAGCGAGGCAATATCAAGCACACCCTTGCGACGGGTCAGTTCGCGCGCCTTGCGGGCAGCCTCGCGGGCGGTTGCCGCCTCAACGATTTTGCCAACGATGACCTTGGCTTCCGCTGGATGTTCTTCCAACCATTCCTGCAGTTTGGCGCTGACGACGCTTTCAACCACCGGACGGACCTCGGAAGAAACCAGCTTGTCTTTGGTTTGTGATGAAAATTTCGGATCCGGAACTTTAACCGACAGCACGCAGGTAAGGCCTTCGCGCATGTCTTCGCCGGTAATCAGATTCTTGTCCTTTTTCAAAAGATTGTTTTCCGCAATATAGTTATTGATGGTACGGGTCAGCGCGGCGCGGAAACCGGCCAGGTGGGTACCGCCGTCTTTTTGCGGAATGTTGTTGGTAAAACAAAGCATACTTTCGTTATAGGCATTGGTCCATTGCAATGCCACTTCAACCTGAATATCGCTATCGTTGTCGGCACCGGCAAAAGCAATCACGCTTTCATGCAGGGGCGCTTTCGACTTGTTGATGTGGTTGACGAACGCGGTCAGGCCGCCCTCATAGTGCATAACCACTTCGCGCGGTTCCGGCCCGCGGTTGTCAATCAGTTTCAGGTAGACGCCGGAATTGAGGAAAGCTTTTTCGCGGATGCTTTTTTCCAGCGTTTCAAAATTGAACTCGGTCATGGTAAAAGTTTCCGGCGAAGGCAGGAATGTTACCTCGGTGCCGTGGCGGCCGTTGGCGTCGCCGACAACTTTCAGATGTTCGACCACATTGCCGTTGGCAAAAGTGGCCAGATGTTCGTGCCCTTCACGCCAGATGCGGAGCTTCAGCCAGGTAGAAAGCGCGTTGACAACCGATACGCCGACCCCGTGCAAACCGCCGGAAACTTTGTAAGAATTGTTGTCAAACTTGCCGCCCGAGTGTAGCTGGGTCATAATGACTTCCGCCGCGGAAATGCCCTCTTCTTTATGAAGACCGACGGGAATGCCGCGGCCGTTGTCGCGGATGGTAGCCGAACCGTCCGGATTGAGAATGACTTCTGTTTTGTCGCAATAGCCGGCCAGCGCCTCGTCAATTGCGTTGTCCAAAACTTCGTAAATCATATGGTGCAGTCCAGTGCCGTCATCGGTGTCACCGATGTACATACCGGGGCGTTT
The DNA here is from genome assembly GCA_964463185.1 of uncultured Azospirillum sp. GTDB lineage: Bacteria > Pseudomonadota > Alphaproteobacteria > RF32 > CAG-239 > JAFUYI01. The sequence goes on from CAYXBH010000061.1 coordinate 3,368, forward strand.
GCGAACGGCGTCAAGCCCCCGCAAAACTTTAATCGAATCGGCGTTGTACTCCTGTTCTTCCTTATCAATTTCGGCTTGTGTCATTTCTACCATAAATATTCTTCCTTCGTTTATTTCCAATGTGTTTTTTCTACCTGCAAATATACAGTATTTTCGTGGAAAACCAAAGCGAAAATTAAGAAAAATAACCGTTTTTGTGTATATTTTGCGCTGATTAGACACCTCTGCTAATGCGCTTCCGCCCAATTGTCGCCAATACCGACATCGGCAATAAAAGCAACGTCGTAGGAAACGGCGCTTTCCATCGTTTCTTTCAGCATACGGACAGTTTCCTCCGCTTTGTTTTCCGGCGCTTCCAGCACCAGTTCATCATGTACCTGGAGCAGGATTTTTGCTTCCGATCCTTTTTCTTTCAGGCGGGCATAAACTTCATTCATCGCTTTTTTCATAATATCGGCGGCTCCACCCTGCAGAGGAGCGTTGATAGCTGCACGTTCAGCAAAAGAGGCAAGATTTTTATTGCGGTCGTTTATACCAGGAATGGCGCATTTGCGACCGAACGGCGTCAGCACATAGCCGTTTTTGCGGGCAAATTCGATGGTCTGTTCCATATAGCGTTTGATTTCCGGCATTTTTTCGAAATAAGTGTCGATATATTGTTTGGCTTCCGCAGTGGAAATCCCTGTCTGCCGAGCCAGCCCGTATTGTGAGATGCCATATATGACGCCAAAGTTGATGGCCTTGGCATGACGGCGGATATTTGGAGTTACTTCTTCCTTTGTCAGACCAAATATCTGCATGGCGGTGGCGGTATGGATGTCCATGCCAGCGGCAAAGGCCTCTTTTAAGGCTTTAACGTCGGCAATCACTGCCATCAGCCGCAACTCTACCTGCGAATAGTCGGCGGAAATCAGCTTATATCCCGGCTGGGCAACAAAACAGCTGCGGATTTTCAAGCCTTCTTCGCTGCGCACGGGGATGTTTTGCAGATTGGGATTAAATGAGGCCAACCGGCCGGTGTTAACGGTGGTCTGGCTGTAAGTGGTATGAAGGCGACCGTTTTTGTCAATCAGCGGCAGCAGGGCATCGGTATATGTCGATTTGAGTTTTGTGGCGGCCCGCCAGTCGAGAATCTTTTGCGGCAGCGGGTGAGATTCCGCCATTTTTTCCAAAATTTCAGCACCGGTCTGAAAACCACCGCCGGCGCTTTTTTTGCCTTTCAGCCCGAGTTTGACGTAAAGAATTTCGCCGATCTGTTTGGGAGAACCGAGATTAAACTCTTCGCCGGCCAGAGCATAAATTTCTTTTTCCAACCTGCGCTGACGATCTTCCAACTCGCGGCTCAGGCTTTTTAAGCCGCTGGCATCAACACGCACGCCGTTTTTCTCCATATCGAACAACGTGGCAGCAAGCGGGCGGTCATAATGTTCGTAAACTGTTGCCATATGTTCCGTCGGTAACCGCGGACGTAGAACTTTATGCAGACGGAAAATAATATCTGCCTGCTCACAGACAAAAGCGCAGACTGTTTCCGGCGATAGACGGTCGGCAGTTGTTTTTTGTTTGCCGGTGCCGAAAATTTTGTCGAGATTGGTCATTTCTCGGCCAAGGAAAAGGTTGGCCAGTTCCGCTAGCCCATGCCTGTGGGCGGAAGAATCAAGAACATAAGAAATAATTTCGGTGTCATCATAAGGGAAAAAATCTGCTTGCCGGTTAAAAAAATTGCAGATAAAATGAAGATCACGCTTAAGATCATGGCCAATTTTCAGCAGTGAGCGATCAGCCAGCAACGAAAATAAAAATTCCTCAACCATCGCCGGATTTGCCTGTCCGTTGTTTTTGCTGTCGGCAGCGGTAAAAAGATCCAAAGAGTCGTCTGGAGCCGTTTTGCCGACAAAGGGCAGATAAAGGGCACGACCACCGCTGATGGCAACGGCAATGCCGGCTGGCCGGTCAAACACTGGATTGGTGTCGGCATCGGCCAGCACTTTTAGGGCAAAAGCCCCCTCTTCTTTAATCAGCTGTTGCCAATCTTTGAGCGTTTTTTCGTCCGTTGCCGTCCGGTAATCCGCGGGATCTTTTTTTGCGGACGCGGCGCCGGGGTAATCTTTTTTGGATTGTTCTTCCACCCAGCGGACAAGTCGCGATTTTAAGCTGTTAAAACCGTATTTGGTAGCAAATTCTTCAACTGTCTCCTGTTCAGGACAACGGCAGGGATAGTCTTCGGGCTTTTTTTCAACTGAAACGGTACTGCACAAACGCACTAGTTCAAGCGAAACACGGGCATTATCAAGATTGGCAAGCAAAGTTTCTCTCCGTTTGCTCTGTTTTATTTCCGCAGCGTGAGCCAGCACTTTTTCCAGTGAACCGAATGTGTTAACCAGTTCGGCAGCGGTTTTGGGGCCGATACCGGGAACGCCCGGCACATTATCGGTACTATCACCGGAGAGCGCCTGCACGTCAACCACTTTATCGGGGTAAACGCCAAATTTTTCTTTAACTTCTTCGGGGGTAAAAAACTTGTCTTTTATCGGGTCATAAAATTCAACCCCCGGGCGAATCAATTGCATCAGATCTTTGTCGGCGGAGACCACCACCGCTTTCATGCCTTTTTCCAAGGCCAAGCGAGCATAGGTGGCTATCAGATCGTCAGCCTCAAACCCCTCCATTTCCAGGCAGTTGAGATTAAGTGCCTGTACCGCCTCACGGATAATCGGAAACTGTGGGATCAGTTCTTCGGGAATTTCACGGCGAGTGGCCTTGTATTCGGGAAAAATATTGTTGCGAAAATTCTGTCGCTTAGCGTCAAACAATACCAGGTTGTAGTCGCAGCCGATTTTGGTGGTCAGTTTCAAAAACATATTGATAAAACCGTAAACAGCATTGACCGGTGTGCCATCCGGTGCGGTCAGTGGTGGCAGACCGTAGAACGCACGGAAAACATAGCCCGAACCGTCGATTAAACAAATCTTTGCCGTCATTTTGTCTTTCTCCCGTTTTTTTGATTTTCCTTTTTTGTTAATATAAATCATCAAAGTCGTTTAGCCAACCGAAATAAATCTTATACTTAACTTATTGGTGATATTTTTCATTTATAATCAGTATAAGGAAT
>CAYXBH010000062.1:0-6166 GCA_964463185.1 uncultured Azospirillum sp.
TCTGTGGCCGGGATTTCGAGAGAAACAATCTGCCCGCCGGCACACAGTACAGCATCCAAACACTGTAGCAGTTCTTTGCAGCCGCTGCCGGTTAAGGCCGAAATTTTGACCGCACCGGCAGGCACGGCGGAAAAAGACGGCACCAGATCCGTTTTGTTATAAACTTCCAAATAGTTGTCCTGATATTCGATTTTATCCAGTCCCAGACTGTGTAGAACATCCAAAACATCACGCCGCTGCTGTTTGAAATCGGCATTGGAAGCATCAAGAACCTGCACAACAATATCGGCTTCTAGAACTTCTTCTAGGGTTGCCCGGAAAGCCATAACCAGCTCGTGTGGAAGATCGGATATAAAACCGACCGTGTCGGATAGAATAACCTCCCGCCCCGAGGGCAGTTTTAAGCGCCGCATTGTCGTATCGAGAGTTGCAAACAACAGGTTTTCCACAAAAACATCTGCTGACGTCAGGCGGTTAAACAATGTAGATTTGCCGGTATTGGTATAGCCTACCAGAGCTACCACCGGATAAGGCACACGTTTTCTTGCTGCTCGCTGCAAACTGCGGGTTTGTTTTATTTTTTCCAGTGCTCTTTTTATCCTGATGATCTTGCCGTCAATGATACGTCGGTCCAGCTCTATCTGAGTTTCGCCGGGGCCACCCAGAAAACCGGCACCACCCCGTTGCCGCTCAAGGTGCGTCCAACTGCGGACAAGCCTACTACGCTGATAGGTTAGATGTGCTAGTTCGACCTGAAGTGAACCTTCCCTAGTTTGCGCCCGCTCGCCGAAAATTTCTAAGATCAGCACCGTCCGGTCAATAACTTTCAGGTTAAGTGCCTTTTCCAGATTGCGTTCCTGGATCGGAGTTAGGGCTGCATCTACAATCAACAGGCCGATTTCTTCCTTTTCAGCCTCTGCCCGAAACCGGCTGATTGCGCCCTTGCCGAAATATGTATCCGAACGGATTTGGCGCAAGTAGACAATTTCGGCAAACACAACCTCTAAATTGATCGCTGCTGCCAGTCTGACTGTTTCCTTCAGACGCTGTTCTGGCTGCAACGAAGCCTTGCTCTCCATCGTCTGCGGATAAACAATACCGACTCTGAGCGCCGGAATTTCAATAATGTCTTTTGCCAAATTTTACTCTTGTGTCTGAGCCACGATGTCAACCGCCACACCAGGCATAATGGTTGAAACCGCATGTTTGTATATCAACTGTGTATGTCCATCACGGCGTAGCAAAATGGATGCATCGTCAAACCAGGTAATGACTCCCTGCAGCTTAACGCCATTAATGAGAAAAACAGTAACTGCAATTTCATTTTTTTGGATATTGCTTAAAAAATCTTCCTGTACTTTCTGAGACATTTTTTGTTTTCCTTTGTTATTATTTGTTATCCGTCTGATTGTAACCTTATTTTTTCAAAATAGTAAAGAGGATGTTGCCAAACAAGGGGATAATTATGCAAAGATTTTTTCCGCTCGTCGAATCGATGACGGTGCGACAAAAAAGATCAAAATATCCCCTTCCTCGATGTGCTCGCTGAATAGAGGCGACAAAATAACTTCTCCTTTCCTTATCAGCGCACAGATACGACTTTCTTTGGGCAGATTTAACTGGAAATAAGCAGAACCGATCAGCGGCGAATAACCGTCCACCGCGATCTCCCACACCTCGCCCGAAAGCCCCAATGTACAGGCGTTGTTCAGCCGTACTTTGCGTAGCTCTTTCAAGATGGCGGAAATGGTAATGGAGGTACGGTCAATCAAAATATTTTCCCCGACATTGATCATCTGAGTGTTGGAAGAGCGGGAATTGATCAAGGCAAAGGTGTTTTCCACCCCGTTTTTGCGGGCAATCATTGCGGCAATGATGTTGTCTTTGTCTTCTCCGGTAACAGCTACCACCGCATCGGCAGAAACAATACCCGCTTCTGCAAGAACCATATCGCTCATAATGGATCCATGAAATACCGCCGTATTGTTCAGGTGTCTGGCCAGTGCCGCCGCGCTACAGGGATCCTCGTCAATCACCCGGCAGACAATTTCATCATCGCCTTCCAAGGCTTCCGCCAAATAGCAGGCAATCTGGTTGCCGCCGAAAATGACAACCTGCTCATTTTCCTTACGTTCCAAACCAAAACCACGAATCACGTCTTCCGTTTCATCGGTCGGTGCCAACAGATTGATCTCATCCCCAGCATGGAAAGTATCGTCCGCGCCAGGGATAAAGCCGCGTCCGTTGCGGATGATATTGACAACCGAGATATGCAGATCTGGATCTGCCCGTTCCAGGTGATCGAGGGGAATTTGCAGTAGCGGCGATTTCTTGGGACAGCGCAGAGAGAGCAAAGTCAGTTTTTTATCGGCAAAAGGATAAACCCCAGAAATCCCCGGCAGCAGCAATATGCGCTGGATGGCCTTGGCTATTTCGTATTCCGGAGAAACGGCCAAGTCAACTGGGATGTTATGAACGCCAAAAAGTCCGCCCCAGGCCGCTTTGTGGTACACTCTAGCGCTGATGCGCGCCACTTTTCGCGGAATATTAAACAGCGAATATGCCCCCTGACAGGCAATCATATTGACTTCGTCGTTTTCAGTGGCGGCAATCAGCAGATCGGTTTTACCCGCCTCCGCCCTTTGCAGAATATCGGGATGGGCAACCGATCCCAAAACCGGCATAATATCCCACTCACGGGCTACCTCGTTTAGTTTTTTTTCATCTTCATCAATGACCGCCACGTCATTGTTTCCGCGGCTCAAATAAGCCACGATGCTTTTGCCTACATTGCCGGCTCCACCAACAATTATTTTCATTTTTCGTCATCCTCCGTCGGCCATTCCGGTAAACCGTCAAAATAGGCATTGACGGCAATCAGGGCTGCCTCAAGATTGTTGATTTTGGTATATTGTTCACGAAACCGTTTGGCATCGTACAGGCCTTTGCAGTACCAGCAAACGTATTTGCGCGAAAGCTGGAGTGCCGTCCGTTCGCCGTAATAATTACACAGACCGTTGATATGACGGAGCAGCACCGATTTTATCTTTTGCGGAAGAAACGGCTCCGGCAGTTTTTGGCTTTTTAGGTAAGTATCCACCTGTCCGATCAGCCAAGGAGCTCCCAAAGCAGCGCGCCCGATCATCAACCCGTCGGCACCGGTATATTCCAGGATCCGGCGGGCAGAAAAAACATCGGTTACGTCCCCGTTGGCAACAACCGGTATTCTGACTGCGTTTTTTACTTCGGCAATGATGTCCCAATCGGCCGATCCAGAATAAAAATCGCTGCGGGTACGGCCGTGAACCGTGATATAGGCAGCGCCGGAATCCTCACACATACGGGCAAACGAAACCGCATTTACATGCTCGTGGTCCCAGCCTTTGCGAAATTTGACGCTGACCTTTAAGGATACTGCTGCTACTGTCGTTTCGATGATTTTAGCAGCCAGCAGTGGATCTTTCATCAGCGCCGAGCCGGAATTGTTATTGACAACCTTTTTAACCGGACAGCCCATGTTGATATCCAGGCTATGCGCTCCGAGATCGGCCACCATCCGCGCTGCCTCCGCAAACAGGGCAGGATCACCGCCCACCAGTTGGACAACCACTGGATATGGTTCGTTGCGCACGTCGGCAATTCTGGACGTTTTCAGGTTTTGGCGTTCCAAGGCATTGACCGCCACCATTTCGGAAACAATATTGCCACCACCGAGAGAGGCCGTCAACGCACGAAATGGCCGGTCCGTAATACCGGCCATCGGTGCCAAAAATACCTGACTGTTAAAATCAAGAATTCTCATTTTTTAATTTAACTTGTCCAGAGCACGAGCGAGAACATAATAGATTTTACCGATGTCTGCGCCGGAAATGACCGACAGCAGAATTCCCGATTTTTCACAACTGCGCGCACGGTTGATCAGTTCTTCAAACTCGCTCATGTAAACAGTAACCATTTTGCGGAATTCCTGATTTTTCTCGAACTCGTCCTTAATCGCCACAACCTGCTTACGATTCATAGTGCGTGCCAGATAACGGGCAAAGACGTCGGTGTCCCCCTCATAATATTTTTGCCACAGCTTGTCCTGACTTTCGGGGTTAAAAATAAGATTGATGTCAACCGCCAGGGTTTCCAGCTTTTCGATAATGGAAGTTGCATTTCTGAGGAAGTATTCTATCTTCATTTCACGGTAACGTTTTTCGATTTCCGCCAATTCGTTTCCTGCCTGCCGGGCTCCGATGCCCAAAACTTCTATCTGCTTTTGGATGGCACCGTTAAAATTATTGGCGCTCTCGATAATAGCATTGCTCTTGGTGGCAAAATCTTCCAGACTGTAGCTGAAACTGTCCATCACGCTGTTGACTTTGGCCAGCGTTTCATCGGCAACTTCTTTTAAGGCATCGGTCTGCCGCACAAAAATTTCGTTTGACACCTTGACATTCCCGGAAAGCTGCTCTGCCTTTTCGGTTACTTCCATCAGGGTCGAACGCAGTTTGTCGCTAGAATCAGCTAGATAGTGGGAATTTGATACGGCGGTTTCTTCCAACTGTTTGTTTAAGCGCTGCAGACTGTCACCCAGCTCGTGTATTTTGTCATGAGCCACATTGGCGTTTTCAATCAGTTGTTCGGAAGTATTGTTCATCAGACCGTTGAAATAATCGACCAAAGATTTGGTTTCTTCCGAAATCTTGGTCATTTTGTCGTTTTGCTCTTCCAGCCGTTCGACCTTTTCATCCATGCTACGGCCGGTATTGTCCACTGTCCGGTTCAGATCGTCGGAACATTGAGCCAATAACTGCCCGACCCGCTCGATGCCGGCAACGGAATTTGCAGTGGCCTGATTCATATCGCCACCGATTTTGGTCAGCTGGTCAGAAAGCGAAGAGATCTCCGACGCCAGAGTAGCAGCATTGTCATACAAGCTGCCGATGTCTTCTTTGAGTTGTTTACTTAATTCGCTCATTTTTTCGGAAACGGCATCCGAAACATCCATCAGGCACTTGTATTGTCCGTTTAGGGCTGCTTCGCCGAGACGGGTCTGAGCACTGACCTGGTTGACCGCATCCAGCAGATCTTCCCGGTGGCGGCTGAAATTATCATTGATGGTTTTGTTTTGCGTTTCTATTTGCGCAATGACGGACGTTAATTTATCGGTAATGAAGATGCTGCTGTTTTGGATCTGCTCTACCGAACTGTCCATTCTGCTGGCATAGTCGTCCATTTTGCCGACCATTGACGAAATTTTGGTTTCAAAAGAATCGTTGGCGTTTTTCAGTTTTTCTATATTGCCGGAGATTTCCAAAGCGACGTTTTCGCTGGTTGTCTTAACCTGCTCAACGGTCTGATTGAAACCTTCCGTACTTTCGGTTATCCGGCCGATAATGGACGTAACAGACTGATCGATTTCACTGAGTTTTGCTATGGCAACGTTAGATTTGTCCGCCACATAGGAACCGCGTCGCTCGACTTCGTCCTCCAGAGTCGACATTTTGGCAAATACGCTGTCAGCGCTTTCATCCAGCATGGCAAGCTGCTCGCGGATCGAGCGGCCGACATTGGCCGTATTTTCCGCCATGGAATTAAACAAGTTGGACTGCCGTTCAAAAGTGGATACAATATCGTCAAAATGTTTGGAGAAACAGCCATTGGCCTCGTTGACCTTGGCCGTATGTTTTTCCATGGAAACAGCAATTTGGGCTGTCTGGTTATCCATGCTGGCAATAAGCTCCTGCAGATGGCCGTTTTGAGAAAACATGGCATTTTCCAACCCAGAGACTTTTTCGACTGCTGCATTGGCAGCCTCGTCTAGACGGCGGACTTCCGCCTCTAGGCTGTCGTTGATTTTGCGAGTTTGCTCCGCCGCCTTCCCAGAAACTTGAAGCGAGGCTGACAGGTTATTTTTGAGCAAAGCCACCGCGTTTTCGGTTTCCGCCGCAACTCGTCCGGCCGTTTGCGACAATTCGTCTATCTGGCGGTTGATTTCAGTCTTGATGTTTTCTATCCTATCCATGGCGCTGTTGACACTGCTGCATTGTTCGGACAGAGAATTTTCAGCCAGACGGCTTTGAGTTACCGCCATATTACCGGTCTCGTTCAGTTTTTCCGACTGTACCAACAGAACATCGGCCGCTTCACTCAGTTTGTCGGTTATTTCATCGACCGTTTT
>CAYXBH010000063.1:0-4326 GCA_964463185.1 uncultured Azospirillum sp.
AAAGACTGGATTGATTTTCTAAACAGCCGCAGCAAAAAAAAGATTGAAGGCAAAACAGCGCAGTTGCTGCTGGATGCGCCTTATGTCAACGCTGGCAGCCAGGTCTACGACGGCGGCGATGTTGCGGAGTTGTACAATTTTTGCCAAAGCTGGATAGGAGAAAACCTATGATTCGTTTTTCTTATCCCTGGATGTTTTTATTGCCGTTGCTACCCTGTTTGGTCAGGCGTTTTGTCCCGCCGGTCAGAGGATTGCACGGAGATGCCTTGCGGGTACCCATTCTGCAAGATATTGCCGACATCAGTATCAAATCGGGCGGTCTGCTTCGGGCAGTCGGTGGCGAGTCCGGCAGTTCCCGGCTGAAAATATTGTTGTCCTTGATTTGGCTGTTGCTGACCATATCCGCAGCGCGTCCACAATGGCTGGGCGAACCGGTACGCATTAAAGATTACGGCCGCGATATTATGATGGTGATGGATATATCCACCTCCATGCGGGAGCCAGATTTTGTATTGAACCGCCGGCGGATCGACCGGTTGACGGCGGTAAAAGTAGCCGCTGATCAGTTTATCAAACAGCGTACCAATGACCGCATCGGACTGGTGTTGTTCGGCACCCGTGCTTATCTGCAGTCGCCGATAACTTTTGACAAACAGTCGGTAAGTGATATTCTATGGTCGATGGAAGCCGGTATGGCTGGCAACTCCACCGCAATCGGGGACGCGCTCGGCTTGGCACTGAAAAATATCCGTGAAAGCGGAAAAAGCGAAGACAAAATCATTATTTTGCTAACCGACGGCGAAAACAACGACGGCAGCCTGAGTATGGTGCAGGCGGTCAATCTGGCGCGGCACGAAAAAGTAAAGATATATACGATCGGTGTCGGCACCCAAAAGGCGTTTGTCGATTCGTTTTTTGGGGTTAAACTGGCGGCACCGGATACAATCGACGAAGAAAGTCTGAAACAGTTGGCGGCGGAAACAGAAGGGCACTATTTCCGTGCCGGCGATACCGAGGGACTGCAGAAAATATATAGCGAAATTGATCGGTTGGAGCCAAGTACCAATGAAGACCAGTATATCCGCGAAAGCAAGGATGTGTTTTTCTGGCCGCTGGCTGCTGCTTTGCTGTTGTCTTTACTGGCTGTCTTTTTGCAAAGAAAGGGGATCTGATGGAAGAGTTTTTTGCCAATTTCCATTTTCTCCGTCCATGGTGGCTGTTGTTGTCCGTGTTGCCGCTGGCCGGATATGTCCGTTTTTTTGCCGGACTGAAAAATGTTTCGGCCTGGGAAAACGTCTGTGATAAAAATTTGCTGGAGTTCCTGCTGGTCAAGGGCTCTTCCCGCCAGCGCAGCTGGACGGCGGGGATACTTTTGACCGGCATGCTGGCGGCGGTTGTCGCTTTGGCCGGCCCCACCTGGCAAAAAAAGACGATACCGGCGTTTGCACCGGAAAAACCGGTGATGTTTCTCCTGAACCTTTCCTCCGACATGGATGTCGCCGACGTAACCCCCAACCGGCTGACCCGGGCAAAATACGCAATTTCCGATTTGCTGAAAGCGTTGGGCAATGCACAAAGCGGTTTGATAGTCTACACGGATGAACCGTTTTTAATCAGCCCGCTGACGGAAGACCGCCGGGTTATCGACAACCTGCTGAAAGCCGTTTCTCCCGAGATCATGCCGGAAAATGGTGATCGTCTGAACCGTGCGCTGGATTATGCTGTCGACCGCCTGCAAAATGCCGGCTATGACAAAGGCAATATCATAGTTCTGGCAGCCGATGTCGGACAGGATTTCAACTATGCCATCATGTCTGCCGCCGGGGCATATGCCAAGGGTTTTCGCGTCAGTATTATTGATGCTTCTGCCACAGGAGCGGAAAAATTACAAATGATAACCCAGAAAGGTGGCGGTCGTTATGTAAATATTTTGTCCGGTCTTAACCAAATGTCCTCTTATTTGTCACAAAATGGAGGTCAAAAGCTGAAGCAAAGCGGGAACGAACGTGAAGTCTGGGAAGATGCCGGCTACTACCTGCTGTTTGTTCCGCTTTTGTGCGCCCTTTATTTTTTCCGTCAGGGAATTTGGGGCGTTGTCCTCCTGTTTGCTTTTAGTAGTTCGGCCGAAGCCGGATTTTTCTTAAACAGCAATCAGGAAGGAATCCGGGCGTTTAACAGCCGCGACTATCAGACGGCGGCCGAAAAATTTGATGATCTGACCTGGAAGGCGTCTTCTTATTACCGCTCCGGAAATTTTGAAGAAGCGGTTAAATATTTTACCGGCAGCAATGCCGAAAATCTGTATAATCAGGGAAATGCGCTGGCAAAAAGCGGTAAAATCGAAGAAGCTATAAAAAATTATGAAAAAGTCCTTGAGCTGGCACCGGATCACGAAGATGCCGAATTTAACCTGGAATATTTAAAAAAACAGCAACGACAACAGCAACAGTCGGGCGACGGACAAAATCAGGATAGCCGGCAAAATAACCAGTCCGCGGGGGCTCAAGAAAATCAGCAAAACGAAAATCCTGCCAGCAGCAGTCAACAACCGGAAGGCGGGGAACAGTCGTCAGAACAGGATCCGTCCCATTCTTCTGCCACCGGCGGACAAGGTGAAGAAAATGAAAACAAAGAAACCGGGCAGACCGAACAACAGGGACAAGACGGCAATGAACGGAATAACCGTCAAGACAACGAACATCAACAGGCTTCGCAACCGGTAGAACAAAAAGAACTGGCCGAGCAAGAGACGGAAACCTCCGCTGCCGGGAAAGAAACGCCGGAAGACGGCGGGCAGAAGTTCAGCGAAGCGGCACAGGCCAGAGAGCAGCAGTTCCGCGACATTCCCGAAGATCCTGGCGGACTGCTGAGAACTTTTATTCGTAAAGAGTACGTGAAAAACCGTTATAAGGACAATTGACTATGAAAAAGTGGATTTTAATTTTGGTTTTGGGTCTGATAGCCGTTTCGCCGGCATATGCGGATACTCTGACCGCCAAATTGAATCGCAACCCAGTTCCGCTCGGGGAAACATTTATTCTTAACTTGGAATATGACGGTGATCCCGGCAACAACCATCCCGATTTTTCGGTTCTGGAAAAAGATTTTACCGTCTATATGGTATCCAGTTCCTACAAAGGAACCTACTCAGGCGGCAACATGAAAAAAACTTATATCTGGAGCGTTTCCATGGCGGCGGACAATATCGGCACCTATACCATTCCTGCTCTTTCCGTCGGTAACGTTAAGAGTCGTCCAGTTAAGCTGAAAGTGGTTAACGCTGCCGATCTGCCGGCCAGAAAACGAAACAGGGGAACGTCTCCGTCCTTTGCCGTCAGCCGCACCATCAGCAACCCCGATCCATTGGTGCAGCAGCAGGTCAACTATAGTTTCAAAATCCGAACAACTGCCGCCTTGCAGGGTACTCCCCCGCAGTTTATGGTGGAAAACGGCGATGACTGGATCATCCGCGGACTGGGAAACCCAGTCATTTCTTCCCGCATGGAAGATGGTGTTGAAGAAAAAGAAATCACGTTCAATTACGCTTTGTTTCCGCAAAAAAGTGGCAACCTGGTTATCCCGGAAGTGCGCTTTAACGGTTACTACATTGATACCAATGCCCGCGGCAACTCGTCAATGCAGCGGCTACTGGGCGCTTTCAGCGGTTTAAACGATGCCGGATTCGGACTAGATATGCTCGGTTCCCGTGTGCCGATTGCCCTAAAAGCGCCACCCATCAGTATCGAGGTCGGCAAAATTCCGGCCGAAAATAACGGCAATTGGTGGCTGCCGGCCAAAAAGGTAGAGTTGTACTCGGACTGGCAGGAAAAAACGCCTTCTTTCAAAAGTGGGGAGGCGGTCAACCGGGAAATCTATCTGCGGGTAACCGGGGTTATTGATACCCAACTGCCTTCAATTACTTTTCCAGAGATTGATGGCGTCAAGCAATATCCCGAAAAACCTGTTGTCAAAAGCGATGTCGATGATGAGGACGTAGTCTCGGTGATGAAAATCAATACGGTTTACATTCCGGAAAAAGATGGAAAACTGACCATTCCTGAAATTGTTGTCAACTGGTATGATGTAACTGCCAAAAAGATGAGAAAAGCCGTTTTGCCAGCTGTGTCCGTTAATGTAGCGCAGGGAATAGCGCCGTCTGTTCGTGAAAACGTTGTATCGATGCCGGTTGCCTCCGCGGAACCGATGGCAGAAAACAGTGGCTCGGGCACAGAAGCGGAAGTTTCTCTTGTTTCGCTGGTGGGATATTTGGTGCTGGCTTTTATTGGTGGTATTGCCGTCAGCCTTTTGGCTTCCTACCTGTTGTTC
>CAYXBH010000063.1:4426-6134 GCA_964463185.1 uncultured Azospirillum sp.
ATTTTTTATTTTTTGCCGAATTGAGCATCATAAAGTTTTTTATAAGCACCGTCCTGTTTGTTTATCAATTCATCGTGCGTTCCTGTTTCGATGATCTCACCGTTATTCAGCACCGCGATCAGATCTGCGTTTTGAATTGTGGAAAGGCGGTGAGCAATTACAAAAACGGTGCGGTTCTGCATTAAGTTGTCAATCGCTTTTTGCACCACGGCCTCCGAGCGGTTATCAAGGGCAGAAGTCGCCTCGTCGAGGATAACAATCGGTGTGTTTTTGATTAAGGCGCGGGCAATCGCCAGCCGCTGCCTTTGTCCACCAGACAGTGCACCGCCTTTTTCTCCAATGTCACAGTCAATACCCTTTTCGTGTTTTTGTACAAAATCGTCGAGATACGCCATTTTCAGCGTTTTTCTGATTTCATCATCGGTGGCGTCCGGTTTGCCGAGCAGAATATTGTCTTTAATGGTGCCCGAAAATAAAAAGTTATCCTGGAAAACAATGGCTATATTGTCGCGCAGGGATTTCAGCGAAAAGTCCCGCACGTCGATTCCGTCGATTGTAATTGCCCCGCTTTTGACGTCGTAAAAACGAGGCAGCAGGTTGACAATCGTCGTCTTGCCACCGCCTGAATTGCCGACCAGAGCGATGGTAGTACCGGCTTTGACGTTGAGGTTGATGTTTTTGAGCACGGGTATATTTTCTTCATATTCAAAATTAACATTATTAAAATGGATGCCCTGTTTAACTTCGGTAAGCTCTTGGGAATTTTCTTTATCGACGATGTCTGATTTCATTTCCAATATATCGGTAATGCGTTCGATGGCCAAAAATGAAATTTGCACATTGTTAAAGTTTTTCCCAATTCCCTTGATCGGCGTATAGAGCATGATCAGGGCGGTGATAAAAGAAACAAAATTGCCCGAGGTGATCGTTCCGTTAACAATCAGATAGCTACCGTAGCCGATAACCAAACCGACGCCGATGGAAACCACCACATGCATCAGCGGCGTCATCCAGCCAGTTCTCTGAACCATTTTCATGGTCAGCTTAAACAGTTTGCACAAAATTTCATTAAACCGACTGTACATTTTTTCCTGCAGGTTGTAAGAGGCTACAGTTTTATTCCCGGCATGACATTCGTTGTAATGAGTCAGAATGCTGGAGGATCGCTCAATACTGTCTTTAATTAGCCCCTTGATACGGCGTTTAACCTGCGACAGCGGCAACAGAGCGCAGATCAGGATAACGATTGCGATAATCGACAACTGCCAGGAGTTGTATATCAGCACCACAATCAGCGAAAGTGACGAAAAAAAGCGGGAAACAAAAAGTTTTAAGTTATCAAGCAGTCCCAGACAGGCAATATCAGTATCAGCTGAAAATCGCTGGATGACAACACCGGATGGGTTTTTATCAAAAAATGACGATTCAAAACAGAGCAGTTTTTTAAATAAAGCTCTCTTCATGTCGTGATTAATGCGACTGCCTACCCAAGTGTTGAGATAAGTAGCTGCATAGTTCAAAAAGCCCTGAACAGTCGTAAATGCGACAATCAAAATCGGGATGTAAATCGGCGAAGCCATGTTCTTGTCAACCAAAACGTTGTCCATATAAGGTTTGAGCGCCAGAGCGATTACCGAGTCAAGCGCTCCGACGGGAATGCAGATAAGCACGGCCAAAAGAGCCCGCATCCAGTAGGGTTTCACGAAAG
>CAYXBH010000064.1:0-5843 GCA_964463185.1 uncultured Azospirillum sp.
ATCCCGCACTTTTGCGTCCAGGGCGTTTTGATCGTCAGGTAGTAGTGCCCAATCCCGACGTTAAAGGCCGTGAGGAGATTTTGAAAGTACATGTTCGCAAGGTGCCGCTGGCCAAAGACGTTAATCTGGCTGTGGTTGCCCGCGGGACGCCTGGTTTCTCTGGCGCTGATCTGGCCAACCTGGTCAATGAGGCGGCATTGCTGGCCGCGCGGCGCAACAAGCGCAAAGTTACTTCCAAAGATTTTGATGATGCCAAAGACAAAGTATTGATGGGCAACGAGCGCAAGTCGATGGCTATGGATGAAGAAGAGAAAAAGCTGACGGCTTATCATGAGGCCGGTCATGCCATTTGTTCTCTCAACGTGCCGGAAACCGATCCTATCCACAAAGCAACGATTGTGCCGCGGGGGCGGGCGCTCGGTATGGTGCAGCAACTGCCGGAAAAGGATCAGTATTCCTATTCGCGGGTAAAAATGCTTTCGCGTCTGATTATCTGTATGGGTGGCCGGGCGGCAGAAGAGCTAAAATTCGGCCGGGACAAGGTAACCAGTGGTGCGTCGTCTGATATTGCGGCGGCAACTAAGCTTGCACGCGCAATGGTTACGGAATGGGGAATGAGCGATGTGCTGGGGCCGGTTCTTTATGTGGAAAATTCGGAAGAGGTTTTTCTCGGTAAGTCGGTTACTCAGAATAAAAACATGAGTGAAGAAACTGCCCGGGCGGTCGATGCCGAAATTAAGCGGCTGGTTTGCGACGCCCATGAAGGTGCGCTGAAAATTTTGCAGGATAAAAAAGAGGACTGGGAACGCCTGTCCCAGGCTTTGATTGAGTATGAAACCCTGACCGGCGAGGAAATCGGACAGGTTCTACGGGGAGAAAGAATCAACAAAGCTGCGGAGACACCGGTTGATCCGTCCAAGCAAATACACGCCTCGGTGCCGGAACTGTAAAAATACAGACAATAAAAAATCCCGACAGGTTTTGTGCCAGCCGGGATTTTTTTGTTTTACAGGTTATTGTTTTTCTTCAGCCAGTAGCTGTTTCCACATCTGGATTTCCCTGTTGATGTTTTCTCGAGCGCTGTTTTCTTTTTTGAAAAGTCGGTTGAGCGGCATCAGATAAATCGGTCGTTCAAGGAATTTTTGAAGTACGATGATACGCCGTTGGGCATATGTTTTTTCGGGAATATGGATATATTCCTGCCTGATGCCTGCCGCATATTGCAGATAAACATCATACGAATCGCTTAAAACAGTCAAATTAAAGTCATGAATAAGCTGCTCTTCAAACTGCATTTTTTTGCGGTCTGTATCCGTTGAGTGGTCGGTTGCCAGAATATACCGGCTTATGGCCTTTTGGTCACAGGCAGCGTTGCAGTATTGGCTGATGAGTTCAGCCGATTTTTTTACATCGTCGCTTTTTCCTTCGTTGATAAGATTATGCATGAAAATGCCCAGCAACAGATGTTTATCTATACATTTTTTGCTAAGTGCCTTATAGACATGCAACTGGTCGATTATATATGCCAGATGGGACATCGTGTGATAGACCCGGCCGGGGGCGTTGTACCGCTTGACTAAAGAACGGTAGCGGTAGTCGCTGTCAACATTCTTTTCGGTGGACCAATGATTGTACAGATATTTGGCAGCCAGTTTGTCCATTGTCGATGGCATCACATAAAGAGCTGCGTCGCGGAAAAAATTGTTCTTACACAAGAAGAGTACTTTTCTTGCTGTAATGCGGCGTATCGGATTTGACTGGATGTTGTATCTTCCCAAAAATAGATCCTCTGGATATGGGAGTCGTAGTGGTGCACACATTTGGTTGAGGTAACTGACAACGATCTGATTGTCGTAATAGTTGTCGCGGATGAGCATATCGGCACCGGCATTGATGGCGGCCAGTATTTCCTCTCCCCGGTAAGGGACAAAGCTGATGCAATTTCGGTCGGAACTCAGCTTTTCATATAAATGACGGAAAGAAGATGCTTCCTCTCTGAAAACACCTGCCTGTCGCAGAAAAGCCCGTAGACGGATAAAATCAGAAAAAGACGATTTTATCATTTCTATCCGCTCTGCGGTTGATAACAAGGGTTCTTTTTTCGGGGAGGCGTTAACGGCTACGATAATATGCCGGCAAATGTTAAAAGCTTCGGCAACAATGGCTATATCTTTGATTGTCCATACGTCAAAGACATTTGCATAAAAACCTGTTTTTTCCATAATGATATTTTTAAAAATTAGACAAAATAATAAAAAAGAGCTTTCTTGGTAACATAAAACCGGTAGAAAAGCAAGTTTTTTCGGTGGTAAAAGGAAGTGGCAAAAAAAATGTGCAGGTGGTTGTGTGAAATTGCCGGGCGGGGAAAATGGATGGTTGCCATTTGTGGTGAAAGTTATATATTGGTGAAAAATTGGTAAGGGAGTTTAATATTATGGTTAAGAAATTGTTTGGCACCGACGGGGTGCGTGGAGTGGCCAATGTTTATCCGATGACGGCGGAGTTTGCAGTTAAGCTTGGTATGGCTTGCGGACAGGAGATCTGCCGTGTCAAAAAACGGGCTGCCATTGGGCGTGATACCCGCATTTCTGGTGAGATGCTCGAGGCAGCGCTGACGGCCGGCTTGATGGCGGTCGGGGTTGATGTGGTCAAGCTCGGCGTGTTGCCGACGCCGGCGCTGACTTCGGTTACGCCGGAACTCGGTGTGGATATGTCGTTTATGATTACCGCTTCGCATAATCCGTATCAGGATAATGGGATTAAGCTGATTGCTACCGGTGGTGACAAATTTTCCGACGACATAACTTCTCGGCTGGAGGAGCTTATTGCCGAAGACAATTTCGTGCGTTCAAGTGATGTTCTGGGAACCGTGAGTGAAAACAAAGAGGCGGTCGTTCTCTATTTGGAAAAAGCCAAGAGTTTTATCGAATCGGAATGTCCGCTGAAAGGGTTGAGAGTGGTGCTTGACTGTGCCAACGGCGTTTTTTCAGAGATTATGCCGCAGGTGTTTATGGATCTCGGCGCCGGCGTGATTGTTCTCGGCAACAAACCGGACGGACGCAACATTAACAAAGACTGTGGTTCGCAGCATCCGGAGCGGATGTTTGAAACCGTACGCGACGCCCATGCTCAGCTCGGAATAGCGGTGGATGGAGACGGTGACAGGATTGTCGTCTGCAACGAAAAAGGCGAAAAAATTGCCGGTGAACAACTGATTGCCTTCCTTGCCCAAACCTTAAAGACGGAAGGAAAATATCGTGGCAATGCGGTGGTGTCGACAGTGTTGTCCAATACTGCGCTTGAACGCTATGTCCATTCTCTCGGTATGGAGTATTATAGCACCAAAGTTGGCGAGCGGGCGGTGATTGCCAAAATGCGTGAATTCGGCTGTAGCGTCGGTGGCGAAGAATCGGGACATATCGTGGTGGCGGATTATGGCAAAACCGGGGATGGTATGGTTACGGCTTTGCTGGTCAGTTTGGGACTGTTGAAAAGTGGCAAGAAAATGAGCGAGATTTTCCCGTTGTTTGAATTTGATCCGTTTGTTTTTGTAAATCTGCGGGTGAAAGACCGCGATACCGTTAAAGTGGTAGTGGCCGATGAAAAAGTGAAAAAGGTGGTGCAGATGGCAACCGACAAAATGGCCGGCAATGGACGGGTAGTTTTGCATCCGTCGGGTACCGAACCAGTGGTAAGAGTCTGGGTTTCCGGCAGTAACGAGGTGATGGTACGGGAATTGAGCAGCTCTATTGTCGATGAAATCAAACGTTTTCAGTAAGAGGAAAAAATGTTAAATGGCCTGAAGGCACTGTTTTCGAGTGGGTTGATTTTTCAGCCGATGGTTTTGTGTGGGGTTGTTGGTGGATTTTTGCTGTCGATTCATCTGGATTGGGAAGATTTTTTCCCGATGTTCGGGAATGTTGAGTTTTATCTAATGATGACTGCGGTGGCAGGTCTTTATACCCTGTTTTTTAATCGGACATATAAAGAGCACAGTTTGGGGTTTGACTATCCGGCAATGGGTGGCAAATTTCTGGGGAACTTTTTGCAGTTGGCTCTGGCCTGTGTTTTGACTTTTATCTTTTTCGAAGTTCTGTTCTTTTAATTAAGGTGCAGCAGAATGATGGATATTTGCTGTGGGCTTGAAATCTTAAAACAAAATATCCGGATTGCGCCGGAAAAACCTGGTGTATATCGGATGCTCGGCAAAGATGGCAAAGTACTTTACGTTGGCAAGGCTAAAAATATCAAAAAAAGGATCGTTGCCTATTCGCATTTCGATAAACTACCGGTGCGTCTGCAGCGGATGGTGGCGGAAATCGAAAGAATGGAGTTTATCGTCGTTGAGAATGAGTCAAAAGCTCTGCTTTTGGAAAATGAACTGATTAAAAAGTTGGAGCCACATTACAATATTCTGCTCAAAGATGATAAAAGTTTTCCGTATCTTACGCTTGATGTCCGCGCCGAGTATCCGGTTTTGAAAAAATACAGAGGTGGAAAAAAAGAAGGGGTGAAATATTTTGGTCCCTTTGCCAATGCGGGTGCAGTTAATAATGTGCTTGACCTTTTGCAAAAGGCTTTTTTGTTACGGTCCTGTGCGGACAGCGCTTTTGCCCATCGAGACCGTCCCTGTCTGATGTATCAGATCAAGCGTTGCTCAGCGCCCTGTGTTGGCAAAATATCTCAGGAAGATTATCGGCGGCTAGTGGACGAGGCTGTTGCGTTTATTGAAAACAAAAGCCACAAGTTGCGTGATGAGTTGACGAAAAAAATGGAGGAAGCCAGTGAACGGCAGGATTTTGAACAGGCGATGGTGTACCGTGATCGTATCCGTGCCTTAACTAGCGTGCAGCAGGGAACCAACGTGGAATACAGCGGTATCCGGTCGGCTGACTTTATTGCCATGTATCGGCAGAGTGGGCGAGTATGCATACAGATTTTCTTTATCCGTTCTGGGCAAAATTGTGGCAATCTGCCTTTTTTTCCGCAACAAGCGGAAGAGGCGGAAGACTGTGAGATTATGGAGGCTTTTTTAAGCAGTTTTTATGCTTCTCATTTGCCGCCGGCAGAAATCGTGCTGGCCGATGAAATCGGTGGGCAGGAGTTTTTGAGTGGCGCCATTGGGATAAAGATCAATGTGTATCGTCGGGGTGATAAGGCCAAAATTGCCGCCAATGTCAAAAACAACGCCAAAGAATCGCTTGAATGTAAAATGGCGCTGGAAAGTTCCATCCACAACAATCTACTGGAAATGCAAAGGGTATTTGAATTGCCGAAAATGCCTGAGCGGATAGAAGTATATGACAACTCGCATATCCAGGGTAGCTATGCCGTTGGGGTGATGATCGTGGCGACGCCTGCCGGCTTTGACAAGAGGGCGTACCGTACGTTTAATATCAAAGATCCGGCCATTACCAACGATGACTTTGCTATGATGAAAGAGGTGTTGGTCCGGCGTTTTAATAAAATGATGCCGGAAAATCGTCCCGACGTGATATTGCTTGATGGTGGGCTGGGACAATTGCACGCGGTGCTTGAATGTCTCGATGGTTTTGATCTGTCGGGGATTGCTGTGATTGCCATTTCCAAAGGACCGGAACGCAATGCCGGCAAAGAGTTTTATCATCAGGCTGGTAAGGAAAGCTTTACCCTGCCTTTTGCCTCGTCGCTGGCTTTTTATATGCAGAATATCCGCGATGAGGCGCACCGCTTTGCCATTGGTACCCATCGCAAAAAACGTGGCAAGTCGGTAACGTGCTCAAAACTTGATGAGATTGAAGGAATTGGAGCCGGAAGGAAAAAAGCGCTGCTTAATTACTTCGGTTCGGTCGAGGCGGTGGCGC
>CAYXBH010000065.1:0-5802 GCA_964463185.1 uncultured Azospirillum sp.
TCGCTGTCAAGAACAGCCGGAATGGTAACGCTGAAATCTTCTATTAGGCTGTCGATGTCTTTGGCAAATTCGCAGGCGGTGCCGGCCGGGAAACTGATGCTTCGCGGCTTATAAGGTTCATCAAAATTGTAAACATAAACCCAGTCACGGGGAGTGGGGCGATCTTTGGCCGTTTCCTCCAAAATGCGCTTGACCAGACTGGCCTTGCCTGTTCCTTCCGGCCCCAGACAAAAAAGATTGTAGCCCTTTGATTTGATGTTAATGCCAAGCTGAACCGCGCTAATGGCCCGATCCTGCCCGAGGGCAGATACCCTTTCCTCCAGTTCCGCGGTGCTGGCAAAATCAAATTTCTGGGGATCGCATACCGTGTAAAGCTGGCGATCTTTCAGTTTAGATATACTCATTTAATTATCCCGTATGACATAAATATGGTTAAGGTTTTGGTGAAGTATATCACCATAAACACTAACAGAGGGTAAATTTTCCGGAAACCAACGCTTAAATTTTGAGCTTAAACAAAAGCGGGACTATGCGGTTGTCTTTGCTGTCAAGCATCTGGCAACCATTAACCTGCAAGTTGTGGTAACCGACTATATAATCCGTCGGTGGCAGAATGATGTTGGTCAGCAGAGAAAAAAGGCTGTTTTTGACTTCCAGCCCGTTGCCGTTTAGAAAACGGCTGAACGCCGGACTCCAGGCCGTCATACCGAAATTGCCAAAAATGATCACTGGGTCGTCTTCGGTGGCAACAAAAGTATTGATATATTCAAGTGCTTTTTCTTTTTCCACCCGGCTGGAGACCGACAGATCAATACTTAAAAAAACATAATCCTTGTTCTCTATCCGCAAGCGGATAAACGCCGCATTGTTTGAGCCGCCCAGATTGATCCGTCCGGCTGTTTCTGGACGGATGGCAGAGACCATAAAACTGTCATTTTTGCTGTCAGATGCAAGATAGTAGCCCGGCGGTAGCAGCGCAGAAAGAACGATATTGCTTTTTTGGGGATTGATAATTGCCAGTAGATCTGCCTTTTTTCCGACTGCTGTTCCTAGTATTTCAGAAATGGACTGCGGCTCTCTTTGGTACAACAGGCGGAACACTCTGCCTTCTCCACCGGAGCCGAAAAGAAAGATCGGTGCTGATGACGACACGACAAAGAAATTGAGCAAAAACAATAAACCACCTAAAAAGGCATAAAGGAAAAAGCGGTTGAGCAGCGCATAAAACATTATCAGCAACGACAACAGATAAAATTGAAAACGCCATTGGTTCAAAAATTGACAAAACGTGTTACCGGCAAAAGCCGCTATTGAAAAAACAGCCAGCAAAAACAACAGGCTCTTTAAAGCAAAGTCCGTCCTTATATGTTTTTTTCTCTGCGCAAGATACCCCATTTTTCCTACTTTTCTTTTTTGTTGTTTTTAAAGCTTGTTTGCATATAATAACACTATAAGTAGAGAATTTATACTGAAAATAATCTTTTGTAAATGGTGCCCTTAAATAACGATGGATAAGATTTTTGACTTTCCGGAATTTTTTCGCTCCGTTGCCGACCGACTGGTGATCTGGCATACAGAAATCAATGCCTATCTATCCAGTTTGAGCAACACCAAAATGGCGGCCGTCATTTTGTTTTTGACGACCATTGTGCTAGCGTTGTGTCTTGTCCTTGTTTGGTATGTTAAATCGATTATCGCTTCCGTCCAGCGCGACCGTATGATGGAAAGAGAATATCGGGCAAAAATAGACAACCGGCTGGATAAAAAGCTGGCAGAAGATATCGAAAACGACGATACGCGACCGGTTGAAAAAATGGAAACGGAATCTTCGGGCGACCGTCGGCAAAAACCCGAAAAAAACGCCTTGCCGCTCGACCTCGACTGGAAAAAAAATTCGCTGGGAAAAAATACAAAAACAAAAATACCGGTACCGGAGGCTTTTCAGTATCAGTTTAAACCACAAAAACTCATTGCACAGATCTGTCTGATTATGGATATGCTGGAAAGAAGCGTCGATGAGCCCAAAATTGCCCAGATCATTATGTATAAAAACCAGCATCTGAACAGCGAAGACGATATTATACAGACAATTACGGCTATCAAATTTTTTATTTATCTCTGCGTTAACAGACGTTTTCAAAAACTTAATCCACATAAAATCCTGCCGCAGGAAGACGCTGCCCTGTTCCATCTGGCTAACGGAGACTGTTCGCTGGCTTTGGTATTGATGGAAGAATTACTGGATAAAAAAATTGCCGTACTGAAAATGATTCCGGAAGGAAAAGAACAAAATAAAGTCTGGTGTGAAGCCTCAAACTGCGCGACCATTTTCGGTTCACTGGCTGCACTCAGCAATAACCGGCTGGCCGCATCGGCCTTTGAATTGGCTATTGAAATGAATCCTCGCAACGTTACTGCTTGGGGACGGCTCGGTGATATGTATCTGCGCGAAGACATGCAGGAAAAAGCTGTCTGGGCATATAGCAATGTCTTAAACATCGCCGACGAAGGGATCTATACCCAACAGGTTGCCAATGCCAACAAAATGACCGCTTCTTATTACAGCGAAATCGGCAGCCGTGACATTGCAGCGACAATGCTGAAAAACGCCAATGTCTTTTATGACGCAATCGGCATCAACCGCCCGCTGACCGAGCAGGAAGTCAAAATCGTCGATTTAATTGAAAGTCGGCAGTTTGAAAATGTTGAAAAAATCATCGACAAGCTGCTTACCAGCAAAAATTTCCGCCAAAGCGGGTATGTTTAATCAGCGTTCACGATCCCGATAATGTTTTATCTGTGCCTCTAGCGCCTGCTGATATTCTTTTTCCGTCAGCTGGTTTCTGTCCGTTTTTTTCTGCGACCGGTGGTAGTTGCGGTTGCTTTTTTCCAGGATTATCTCTTTGTCCTTATTGTTCCCTTTCGCCAGGGAAGAATCCTGATTGATTTCGTCTGCTTTTTTCTCCAGCACTGCGGATTTTTCGTCTCGAACGGAGGAATTTCCGGTTTCATGTCGTTCTACCGCTGCTTTTTCATCAGTTTTGACGGAAGAAAGCTCTTCTTTTACAATCTCTTCTTCACGGACATTTTGCGGCACGGCATTAATGTCTTCCTTATCTTTTGGTGCAGTCCGTTCTCTGTCGGCGCGGACTTTTTCTTCAGCTTTTAGTTCTGTCTCGTTCAGTTTGCGGGCAGCTTTTTTGGTTTCTTTGTCATGGCTGCGGACAATTTCCTTGGCTGCTATTCGGATTTCACCGTCTTCGCGGTGCAAGCCGGATGTTTTTGCTTGCTTTCCGGCTGCTTTTTGCTTGACAGCATCGGTTACGACTTCATCCACGGAAACCTGCCCGGCTTTCAGACGTTTTTCATTTAAAACTTTGATTTCAGCACGCCCTAAACCAGCTTGCATGATCTCTTTTTCGGCACGCGCTATAGCCGCTTCTTTGCCAGCATTTTCCTGTATCCGGATTGCGTTAATGTTTTCGTTTTGTTGTAAAATTTTCTTTTCTTCTTCGCTCAGGGCACGCATCAGAGAACTTTCCCTCATATCTTCAAAAACGGGCACCAGGATACAGTCATCTTCTTCCTCGTCTTCGTCCATGGAATCGCGGATTTTACGGCGGACTTTCTTAAAACCTTTCGGCGTTTCTTTTTCCGCCTGTAGCCTTTTTTTGCCTTTCAGGTCGTTTTTTTTGCCGGCTTGATATAAGTTTGCCTCCCTGACATTAATTTTAAGGGTCAGACGTTCGTGCTTGTCAACGCCACTTTTTTTCCATTCAATATTGGAATCCCCTTCTTTTTTGGTATCGTCTTTGGAATCTGAAAAAATATCGTCCATTGAAACCCCTTTGCAGAACTATTTATTTTAATCTAGGCTTTCTTTAATATTTTGTCAAATGTTATAGGGACGAAGTTTTGTGCATCAGCACCATAATCGACTCATTGGAAAGAAGCAGGGAAAAGCATTTTACCTTTATGCCGTCGCTGCGATTTAGGCAAAATGTTTCCGTGGTGCTGCTGAAGAGGTGGCCGATGATTTCTTTTTTTAGTTCTTCCCAGTCGCTGACACGGTTAAAAAAGCTTTTCTGAGTTTCCAGAATTTCAACAAACGAGGGTTCTTTTTGCAGCATAACCTCGTCCGAATCCCACAGACTGACATAGGCCTGGTTATAGAACTGCAAGCGACCATTGGAGGCAAAAATTAAAACTGCTTCTTCGATATTATTCAAAATTTCCTGCTGAACACTGACCAGCGAATTATATTCCCGCCGGTCGGCCAGACGATCCGTTATATCTTCAAACGCAAAAATCAGCCCGCCTTTAAGGTGCGGCGCACGAATACGGCGAAGGCTGCGACCGTCGGGCAAATGCAAAAGGTCTTCTTTGGGCTCTATTATGAAAGCAAACATCTTAAGCTCTTCGTTGCGAAAATGCAGATAATCGGGAACTTCCGGCAAAATCCGCTTTTCCCGCAGCATATTGAGAAACGCTCCGTAGGTTGGGTGTTCTTCAAGCCAGCTTTCTTCCAGCTGCCAAAGACGAACAAAGGCCTGGTTGTAAAAAGTCAGTCTGAAATCCGTTTCAAAAACAGCTATTGCCGTACCGAGAGAGGCAAGAATTTCCAGATGGGCGTTTTGGTTTTGCTTTAGATTACGGCGCAAGTTATCGAGCTGACTAATGTCGGTCATGGTGCCGACGGTTGCAATCTTGTCTAGGCTCTGATCGGCATAAAAAGGCGTTTCTGTTACCTTAAAGCAACAGCGCTCGCCGTCTCGGTTCAGATAAATGCTTTTTTGCTTTTGTTTGTTGCTGTCCCGTGCCTGGGCGGCCAGTTTGCGGATATCGCTAGCAGCCAGTTCGCCGGAAGAACTGGCTGCAATGTATTCCGCATATTTTTTATTGAAAATTTTAATATTAAGCGCTGGCGTATGCATCCAGACGGGATAAGGCAGGTTATCAATCAGATCTTTCAAATCTCGTTCTTTCTTTTCGGCCTCCTGTTTTTCGTGTTGCATTTCATCAATCCGACCGGAAATGTAGCTGACGTCCCTAAACCAGATGATGTCACTGTAAATGCTACCGTCCGCCCCATTGATACGAACACCATTCAAAACCATTTTTTTACCATTTTTCAAGTTAAAAACATCTTCAAAAGAAACGCCCTCTTCTTTTAGCAAAGTTATATATTTCACGATTTTGTCGGCGTCATCTTTGTAAAAGCTTTTAAGCAATTCGGAAAACGGTGTTTCTATCCCACCCGGCAGACTAAGCTGAACGGCCAGCCGGCGGGAGCAGCGTTCGCTGACTTCCGCCTTGTCATTGACTTTGTCATCGGGATAGATAAAAGCAAAATAGCCGTCCCGACCGGCATAAAGCGTTTCCGCATAGCGCTCGCGGTCACGGCGGATAAAATAGTTTTTGCGCTTTAATTTCAGCAGCCGGATATAGTTCAAAACCGACCAATAAACTAAAATGGCAAAAACGGCCAGAACCGTGTACCACAATTCTGGCGCGGCAAAAAACATATCCGAAAGCAGGCTGATGTTCATTTTTTTTTTTGCTTTTACCATTAAATTTCGTTGTCTGTCAGTTAATTTTATAATATAAAAGCTTTGACAAGTAAAATTTTAAAACCAAACGGTAAACAGAAAAGATGTTAAATTTAGCCTTTGACACAACCGCCGGTGGTTGTTCGGTCATTTTGACGGATGATGGAAAAACTGTTGGAAAAATCGTGCAAAAAATGGATTTCGGACAAGCGGAAGCCCTGTTCCCGGCGATTGAAAAAATTTTGAGCGACAA
>CAYXBH010000066.1:0-5797 GCA_964463185.1 uncultured Azospirillum sp.
TTTGTTGAAATAATCTCTCAATAAATCATACGCTAATCATAATTGAGCCTTTTTTAATTTTCAAACGCTTTTTTAAATGCTCTTTCCCTAACAATAACACGTTGACTCCGGCAGTCTTTTCGTCCTATCATGGCGTTCAAAACAGAAACCACGGAGATCAAAATGCCCGAAATCAAATGCCCGAAATGCGGCGAAGTTTTCACCGTCGACGAAAGCGGCTACACTACCATTGCCGGCCAGGTGCGCAATATGGAGTTTCATAAAGAACTGCAGGAAAGGGAACAACAGCTTGCCAAAGAAAAAGAAAATGAACTTGTGCTTTTTAAAACCAAGGTGGAAATGGAAAAAGAAAACTCTCTCCGTGGCCTGCAGCAGGAAATCGAGCGTTTAAAATCCGCAGCCACCGCCCTCAGCAAAGACAAAGATCTGGAAAAAGAGCGGGATCTTGCCGCCTTAAAACAGGAAAATGAACGCCTGAAGGCAGAAATCCGGGCCGGCGAGCAAAAACAGGCTTTGGCCGTTACCAATGCCGTCAACGCCCAAAAAGACACCCTGGCCGAAAAAGAGCGGCAGATTCTGCTGCTTGAAAACAAATTGCAGGAAGCCGAAAAAGACAGCCGCCTGCAGGCTCAAAACTTAAAGGAAAACTTTGCCGTTGAACTGAAAGCCAAAGACACCGAAATTGCTTTTTACAAAGACTTAAAAACCCGTATGTCCACCAAAATGGTCGGCGAAACTCTGGAACAGCATTGCGAAACCGAGTTCAACAAACTGCGCGCCACCGCTTTTCAAAACGCCTATTTTGAAAAAGACAACGACGCCAGAACCGGCAGCAAGGGCGACTATATTTTCCGCGAAAAAACAGGTGAAGGCATTGAGTTCATCTCCATTATGTTTGAAATGAAAAACGAGATGGAAACCACCGCCAGTAAACATAAAAACGAAGACTTCTTCAAAGAGCTGGATAAAGACCGCAACGAAAAAGGCTGCGAATACGCAGTACTCGTTTCCCTACTTGAGGCAGACAGCGAACTCTATAACACCGGCATTGTCGACGTTTCACACAAATACCCCAAAATGTACGTTATCCGGCCGCAGTTTTTCATCCCCATCATTACTCTTCTGCGCAACGCCGCCCTCAACTCCGTTAGCTATCGGAGGCAGTTGGCGGAATATAAAAGCCAAAATCTTGACATCTCGCATTTCGAAGACGACCTCAACGAATTCAAGGAAAAATTTGAGCGCAATTATCTGCTGGCAAACGACAGATTCCGCAAAGCCATTGAAGAAATAGACAAGACCATCGACCACCTGCAAAAAACCAAAGACGCACTCCTGTCTTCGGAAAACAACCTGCGGCTGGCCAATAACAAAGCACAGGATCTGACTGTCAAGCGTCTCACCCGCAACAACCCAACCATGGCGCAAAAATTTGCCGAACTCCGAGCCCAAAAAGATTAACGCGATAGATCAATAGAATAAAACATAGCCAGATAAAAGGGACTTCGCTGGCTCTGTACAACAAAGGCAAGAGTAACCGCAAACGATTGATTTTTCCGGACTTATACGATAAAAAATAACCGCTGACAAAATGATTCTCCGGGTCAACGGACAAATGTACACCTCCCACCACAAATAATAACCGTACCCGGTTTTAAGCAAAAAAACCAGAAACTCCCCGCCGGCAAAGCTCGGCAAAAACAGGCTTGTTCAACCCAAGTTCGGATATGATTTCCGAAGGTCTACGGTCAAATTTTAAAGGCATGTACTTTCCTTTTCCATCCTTAACAGTTTTCAGGAGAGCACTCGGCAATTCGGCACGGCCGATACAGGAAGAAAGATAAACAAAACACTCATCATTGTCCTGCAGATTTTCCACTGCCAGTTTACGGGCATAAAGGTTCAACGTCATATCAGCCTTGCTGGCGTCTTTGGTCCACGGACTGCCCCCGCCAATGGGGCATGCAGCAGAATAAAAATCGCAGGCCAGCTTACGCCCTGTCATACCGCAGTCGGCAATCGAAGAATGTTGTGTATACCGGCCGGTACCGTTGACAATGATGTTTTCCGGTTTTTCACCGAGCGTTTCGGTTATAAAATCCGTCAAATCCGTTTCTTCAAGCATCGGCACCGCAGCAACAACGGTTTCGATTCGTCCATCGTTTAAGGTAATCTGCGTTTTGATGTCAAGACCAAGGTTTACAGATGATTTTGCTTTTTGATACAGGGCATTGTTCAGTTTTCGGGCAAGATAAAGTTCACGGTTGATCAGCCCGTCGCCCCGGCAGGCATACCCCATAAACACGCCCTGATCGCCCCAGCCATCCTGTTCTATGCCCCAACCGATTTCCGCCGACTGCCGGCCGACAAGATTGATGACGTTGATTTTTTCCGGCTCAATCGCAAGCTTTCCCCATATTTTGGCATAATCTTCGGTATAGCCGATTTCCGCCAGAGCATTAAGCACATACTGCCGCAGATTATCCGGGAAAGCCCTGCCGGCAACCTCGCCGCCCAAAATCACCGTATTGTCTTTGATCATCACCTCAACGGCATACTTAACCGCCGGATCCTGTTCAATCAAGCGGTCCAAAATATAGCTGGAAATATAATCAGAAGTTTTGTCAGGGTGACCGAGCGACACCGCTTCTGCTGTTTTTTGCATAGTCAGTTCTCCTTGTTTAGTCCTCTGTTGCGGGACAATTCAGGTTAAATCCACATCAAGCCGCGCCGACGGTGGCTTCACCTGCTAAATTCATACTTTTTATCCGCCGTGTCAAGCCTTTTTCTTTTAGCTTTCCACGCCGAAAAACAAACCGAAAATTTCTGCTTGACTTCGAGCACACTCTAAGAATTATTTTATGGTAAAAGCGATTTTATGGGAGGAGCAAAATGACAAACCCCATTGTTTATTTTACAAAAAAAATCACACCAGACAGCCTGCTTGAAATATATAAAAAACTGGACAATAAACTGAAAGGACGCATCGGCATCAAAGTTTCCACCAGCGAACCCGGCGGACACAACTACCTCAAACCAGAACTCATCGGCAAGCTGGTAAAAGAACTGAATACCAACATCATCGAGTACAACACTGCCTATCCCGGCCGCCGCAACACTCTGGCCAAACACCTGAAAACAGTTGAGAAATACGGCTTTAACAAAATCACCAAAGTCAACCTGATGGACAGCGAAGGCGAAATAGAAATCCCCACCGGCGGCAATAACATAATCACCCCGGAAAGAGAAATTGACAGCTGGATTGCAAGCTGGAAATAAAAACAAAATTGATACCAACCGTTAAACAAGGAGACTTCAATCATGCACAAACTTTTAACAAGCCTGATTATAGGAACTTTTTTATTTTTGGGAGAAAATGCCATGGCAAATAATACTCTGACCGCAAAACAACAGGCCATTGTCGCCGCCGCGTCCTATGCCGCACGCGGAAACCAGCAGGGTTTAAAACAAGCCCTAACCGAAGGACTGGACGCCGGCGTGACAGTCAACGAGTTTAAAGAAATTTTAGTACAGGTTTATGCTTACTGCGGATTTCCACGCAGCCTGAATGCACTGACAACGCTGATGCAGCTTGAAAACGAACGCGATGACAAAGACGCCGAAGGCCCCCTGCCCGGCCCCAAACCAGAAGGCTCCAGTCTTGAATACGGCGCCGCAAACCAGACCAAACTGGTCGGTGCCCCCGTCTCCGGTCCGCTCTACGAATTTGCGCCGGCAATCGACGAATACTTAAAAGCCCATCTATTCGGCGATATTTTTGCCCGCGACAATGTCGACTGGCAAACGCGGGAACTGGCCACCATCGCTATGCTGGCCTCTCTCGGCAATGTGGACAACCAGTTAAACAGCCATATCAACATCGGCAAACACAACGGTCTGACCGATGAACAGATTGCCGAAATACTGGATATTGCCGGCAAAACCGGCGCCGAAAACGTGCTCTTCGGCAAAGGGACGGAAAACACAGCCTATGCCCAATATTTCATTGGCAAAAGCTATCTGCAACCACTGACCGGCGAAGGCGTCGGCATATCCAACGTAACTTTTGAACCTAAATGCCGCAACAACTGGCACATTCACCACAAAGGCGGACAGATACTTCTGGCCGTTTCCGGTCGTGGCTGGTACCAGGAATGGGGAAAACCGGCACAGGAACTGCACCCCGGCGACGTGGTCAATATTCCGGCCGAAGTCAAACACTGGCACGGCGCAGCTAAAGACAGCTGGTTTACCCACATTGCCATCGCCGTCCCGGCCGAAGACGCTTCCAACGAATGGCTGGAAGCCGTTACCGATGAAGAATATAACAGGTTAAAATAAAACCCTCAGCACAAAAAAAAGCCCCGTCTTGCAAAGCGGGGCTTTTTCATATCCTGATTTTTCAGTGTGTATGAAAAACTTTGGTCAGGATTTTCCAGTCATTTCCCTCTTTAACCAGCAGAAACATATCGGTATATCTGGCACCGTGCCACTTGTCCGATTCCACTTTGACGTAGGCAATATTACCGGCAATATCAACCGCCGTAATCTCGGCTTCGATCTCCGGCGCCGCAGGATTACCATCAAGATAATCAAACAGGGCATCTATAGAACCGCCCTCAACTTTGCCGCCAGCTGCGCTGTACATAATAGCGTCTCTATAAACGGCCGGACGCAAAACAGAGCTTTTTCCCTGTTTACCAGCCTCCAGATATTTGTTCAAAGCAGATTTTACTGCTTCAAAATCGCTGACTTTTGTTTCCTGCATTGTTATTTCTCCTTTTTCTGCCACCATATTTTCCGCAGCATATGCCGGATTCCCTAAACAAAATACCGCTACGGCAATTATCGTTAAAAATTTTCTGTTCATTTTTTCCTCAAACACAATATTACATTGCATATAAAAATATACGACTGTAATATCTTGACATTCAATACTTACTTTTTAGTTTAATACTTACTTTAAGGATAGTGTGAAATGCAGCATTGTATAAAACCGAACATCAAAATCGAAGATACCGGTTTCGGCTACACCATGTCGATCATCGGAGGTAAATATAAAATGATTATTCTCTACTGGCTGGGCGAATTCGGCATCTTGCGCCACAACGCCCTACACCGGCTCATCGGGAAAATCTCTTTTAAAATGCTCAGTTCCACCTTAAAAGAGCTGGAAGCCGACGGCCTGATTATCCGCAGGGTCTACCCACAGCTGCCGCCAAAAGTCGAATACAGCCTCTCTGAAAAAGGCAAATCCCTAATCCCGATGTTGTTTGAATTGTGCGAATGGGGCGATAAAAACCGCCCACATCTGCAGGAAAATTTACAACGAAGTGCCTAACACCAGGGCTTCCGTCAATGCCTTATGCCCCTTAATATCGCCGATTTTCAACACGCTACCGGCTATAATATGACCAGGTTTCTCCAGTCCATTTGTTTTAATAAAGATTCATAATAGCTGACCTGACCTCCGACACTATTAAAATCAGCAACTTCATCCGTACCGAATGCAGGACAGCATATACCAAAACGGAGCTCAACATACAGACTTATAGAAAAAACTTATCACAATTTTCAAAATAACAATGCTCCGATTTTGCAAACAGAAACTGAAGAAAAATTAGCAAATATGATTCGATAAAATGGTTTTTCTATTCATACAATTACTCAGATTTATTATTTAAATGCTCTAAAAACGCCTGACAGCCCTCCACAATATCCCAATAGGTCTCGTCAAAATTACCAGTGTACCACGGATCCTTAATGTTACGCGGATGGTCTGTAAAATCCAGCAGAC
>CAYXBH010000067.1:0-5708 GCA_964463185.1 uncultured Azospirillum sp.
TGGAAAATCAATCTGTTTCAAGATGTGAAAAGCCAGAAACAGGATACTATTATAACGGTTAGTGAACAAGCTAGTGATAAAGTCAGTGATAAAGCTAGTGATAAAGCTAGTGATAAAGCTCTTATTGTTTTGGAATTTTGCAAAACCCCCAGAACCTTAATAGAAATAATGGATAAAACCGGATATTCTAGCAAGGTTTATTTCTTAAAAGCGATTTTGCAGCCTTTAATAAAACAAGGGCTTATTGAACGGACATTTCCTAATGCACCAAAACATCCGAACCAAAAATATAAAACAAAAAAATAAGTTTGGGTTTTTAATGATTGGCTTTGTTAAACAATACTTAAAGTATAACACCACACAAATAAACCAATTATAGAATCGTTATAATCATTGATGACACAAGTTCGGGGCAACCTTACAAAACAGCTTTTTGCGCTATAACATATTGATCTTACTTGTAAATATAGGCATTTATGTAGATATTTTGTTTTAGATACAAGGTGTTTTATCAGGCAATTTATAAAGACTGATTAACATTCACTAACGTCAAAATACGGATTTTGCTGTTATTTTGATTTTGCTCTATTTTTTTCATAACTTCCTCGTGTAAGTAATGAAGGCATTTATCGTTGGAGTTAAAAATGAGCAAAACAGAAACTGTAAAAAAAATATCTCCAAAATCAGTTAGAGAAGTTCTTGCTTTAAATTTCAGTCAGAAATTAACAACTAATGAGATTGAAGAAATGGAATATGAGTTGTTGAAGATGCTTGAATTACTTATAAATGTTGAATTATCAAATTTTAAGGAGATTGCAAATGAACGCTGTTATTTTAGCAAGAGTATCAACCGAGATGCAAGAAGACGGGTTCTCTCTGGATGCACAATTGGACAGGCTGCGTAAATATTGCGAGCGATATAACTTTGAGGTTCTCAAAGAATACAATATTACCGAAAGCTCAACCCGAGGCAAACGTCCTCAATTTAATGAAATGTTAGTATTTGTCAAAAAACAACGGGAAAAAATTGCTGTTGTTGTAGATGCTGTTGATAGACTTCAACGTTCTTTCAAAGAAACACCTATTTTAAATGACTTGATTGAACGAGGAAAAATAGAACTGCACTTTTTGCGGGAGGCGATGGTTGTTAATGATAGAACCAAGAACACTCAAAAAGTGATGTGGGATATGTGTGTTTTAATGGCAAAATCCTACGTAGGAGCTCTTTCAGATAATGTTAAACGGTCTGAAGAAAAAATGCTTAACGAAGGGTTGCTTCCTGGACCTGCACCGATTGGTTATTTAAACACCGAAGATAAACAAGGTAATAAGACCATTATTATTGACCCTGACCGAGGTCCATTGATTAAGAAATTATTTGAAGAATATGCAACAGGGCTGTTCTCAATGGATGAGTTGGTCAAGAAATCCAAAAGTTGGGGATTGCGGAATAAAACTACTGCTCATAATCCTATCACAAAATCTCAATTTGCAAATATTCTGCAAAATCCGTTTTACTATGGAGTGATGTTTTATAATAAAACCTACTTTCCTCATCGTTATGAAAAACTTATTACCAAGGAACTGTTTGACAAATGCACCGAAGTGAGAACAGGAAAGTTTAAACGGACTTCCAAACATACCAAAGAACCCTACATTTTTCGTGGGTTTGTTCGTTGTAAACATTGTGGATGTTTGCTTTCACCTTATACTAAGAAGGATAAGTATGTCTATTTAAGACATACAGACCTCAAACATTGTGAACATTGCAATAATATCAGCGAAAAAGTCTTGTTGAAAGAAGTTGAGAAATCCCTTTCATCAATTCATTTTGATGACGATTTGAAGGTTGCTTTGGCTGTTCGTTTGAAAAAATTGTATGAAACTAAGCATGGTAACACTTATTATCGGCTGGAAAAGAATCGCACGGCATTAGCTGATGTTGAAGAAAATCAGAAAAAACTTTTGGATTTACTGATTGCTGGAACTGTTCCTGCCGAGGTATATAGCAGTAAAAATGCTGAATATGAATCAGCAAAAATTGAACTCCAAGCCAAGATTGCGAAATTGCAGACCCCAGATAACTCTGTTGAAAGGGCTATTGATAAGGTGTTGAATTTCAGCCAAAATTCTTTTGCAATTTTCAAAAGTTCGCAAATTGAAGAAAAAAGGCGTATTTTAAATATCGTTTTTGCGAACTTTTTTATGGATGGAAAAAATCCTGTAATTTCAATGAGAAAAAACTTCAGCCTCCTATCAGATTTAGGAGGCTGTCAAGATTGGTGCCCTGAAGAAGACTCGAACTTCCACGACCAAAACGGTCACAAGTACCTGAAACTTGCGCGTCTACCAATTCCGCCATCAGGGCAACGGGTATTTTAATAGCCGGATTTTTTAAATTAGTCAACAATTTTTATAATTTTTTTTGTTGTCAGATAAAAATAAATTTGGTTTTGTACTAACTTTTTGATGTCCCTGTGTTTTGTTGTGCTCTTGCCGGTGGTTTCTGTTTGCTCGGTGGTGTTTTACGGGCAGGCGAGGGTGGGATGTTCCGGCACCTGTTCTTTCATCAGAGCCAGCCGTATGAATGGAGCAGCAAAAAGGCTCCGAGTCCGACGCGGTAAATGACAAAGGGCAGGAAGGTGTAGTTTTTGAGCCATTTCATCATAATGAAAATGGCGGCGATTGAGGCAATAAAGGAATAGCCGATGCCGCTTAGGGCATAGTGCAGGTGTTCGTAATTGCCGCTCTGCCAGATTTCGATGGCAACCAGGAGGCCTGCACCGGCAATGGCCGGAACGGAGAGCAACATGCAGAATTTGGCGGCTTCCCGGCGCTCTATTCTTAAAAACCGGCTGGCGGTGATGGTAATGCCAGAACGACTGGTGCCAGGAATCATGGCCAGGCATTGGGCCAGCCCGATGAGAAAAGCGTCTTTATATGTCATATCGGCAATTTTGCGGGTGGAAGGCTGGTAATGGTCAGCAATCATCAGCAAAATGCCGAACAGCAGAATATTCCAGCCGACAATTTTGGTGCTGCGCAGCCATTCCATGCCGTAGTGATGCAGCAAGAGGCCGAAAACAACCGCGGGTATTGTACCGATGACAAGCATGGCCAGAAATTTAGAATTGTACTGCGGCAGGCGTCCGGTCAGGGTGTTGACAAGGCCGTAAAGCATATCTCTGATGTCGCGCCAGAAATAGATCATTACCGCGAGAATTGAACCGACATGGACGGCAATGTCGATTTCCAGTCCCTGATCGGGGAAGGTGGTAAATTTTGACAGCAGAATAAGGTGTCCCGATGAGCTGACGGGCAGAAATTCGGTGAATCCCTGAAGGGCGGAAAGAATAATGATTTGCAGTTGGGTCATGTTTTAATCCGTAGTTTGGCCGGTGGAAAGTTGCCGGCAGGTTTTGTCGTTGAGATCCAAAAGGGAGTGCGGGCGGAAGCGGATGTTGTTGAGCGAGGCGCCCCAATGCAGGTGAGGGCCGGTTGCGCGGCCGGTGCTGCCGACATAGCCGACGGTTTCTCCCCGGCGGATTTTCTGTCCAGCCTCGACTGCCGATTTGCTCAAGTGTGCGTAGATTGTCTGCAAGCCCTGGCCGTGGTCGATGATGACCATATTGCCGGTGTAGAAATAGTCTTTGCCGTTTAAGATGACCGTTCCGCTGCCGGCGGCCTTAACCGGTGTGCCGGCGGGGGCGGCGATGTCGGTGCCGCTGTGCGGGCTTTTCGGGGTGCCGTTAAAAATGCGCTGATTGCCAAATTCTCCGCTGATGCGGCCTTCCAGCGGCAAAATAAAACCTTCGCGCCAGTCATCGCCCGGCTGCATGAAAGTCAGCGAACGGCGGACGTCTTTTTGTTCGCGCAAAATTTCCGTATCGTGGGAAGAATCGGGCGTTACTTTGGACTGGGGAATGCCGTCTATGCGCTGGATGTCCCAGTCATAGGCTGCAACCGGCAGGTTGTATGTGACCTGTTTTCCGTCTGGGTATTGCAGAGTGAGTGTTCCTTTGGCTTTCTGGTCGCGCGGCAGTGCCAGGATAAAGTAGCCGTCTTCGGTTACGGGGTATGTTTTCTGATTGAAAACGACCGCTTCGGCGTTGTCGCCGACGTTGCCGACGAGGATTTCCCCCTGTCGGAGCTCGCCGCACAGTTCCAGAGCCGCTGCCGGGGCAGCCGCCAAAAGACTAATTGTCAAACAAATCACCTTGTAATTCATTTTTCCTTACTATTGGTCGGGTTTTGACAGAGCCGTCGGCAAACACAATTTCCAAGCTGGTGTTTTTGCGTGCTGTATCCACGTTGCAGATGGTGTGTCCTCTTTCGTTTTTGATCCAGGCAAAGCCCCGTTTCAGTACGGCTTTAACAGAAACGGATTCCAGCCGGAGCGCGAGGTTTTGCAGAGTTTCATTCTTTTTTTCCAGTATATTGGTAATGTAAAAAGGTTTAATTTCGCTTAAATTCAACTGATTTTGCCGGTTTTGCAGATAATTGCCGAAGGCAAGGCGCAGCCGCTCCGAGCGGTCGTCAAGCTTTTGTATGTTGTCGGCAAGGATTTGTGTCAGGTTGGGGATGCCCCGTTTGAGGCCGTCAAGCAGGCTTCGGCGTTCCTGTAGATAGCGGGTGCCGGCGTTAAGCAGGCGGCTTTGCAGGGTGAGCAGACGTGTTTCCAGTTCACTTTTGACGGGTACGGCAAATTCGGCGGCACCGGTCGGGGTGGGGGCGCGCAGGTCGGAGACATAATCTATCAGCATGGTGTCGGTTTCGTGTCCGACGGCCGAAATAACGGGAATTTCCGAATTGTAGACGGCACGGATGACAATCTCCTCGTTAAAGCACCATAGGTCTTCGAGCGATCCGCCGCCGCGGGCGACGATCAATACGTCGGGGCGGGGAACGGCGCCGTCGGCCGGCAGACGGTTGAACCCCTCAACGGCGGCGGCAATCTGCACGGCTGCGCCTTCGCCCTGGACAAGCGTCGGCCAGACGATGAGGCGGGATGGAAAACGGTCGGAAACGCGGTGGATAATATCGCGGATGACCGCGCCCGATGGGCTGGTTACCACGCCGATAATCCGCGGCAAAAAAGGAATTTGTTTTTTATGCGCCGGGTCAAACAGGCCTTCGGCGGCAAATTTTTGTTTGCGTTCTTCAAGCAATTTGAGCAAAGCGCCGGCGCCGGCAGCTTCCATCCGTTCGATTACCAACTGGTAGCTGCTCTTGCCGGCAAAAGCGGTAATCCGGCCGGTGGCGACGACTTCCAGTCCGTCTTCCGGCCTGGAGACAAGGCCGGCGGCAACGCCTTTCCAACAAACGGCGGCAAGGTTGGCGTTTTCGTCTTTGAGCGAAAGGTAATAGTGGCCGGAATCGGCGCGCTTGCAACCGAAAATTTCCCCCCTCACGCGAACCCGTGCAAAGGTGTTTTCCAAAGTGTGTTTGACAGCGAACGAAATTTCGCTGACGGTAAATTCCGGTATTGTTTCCTGCATATCTTTTCCTTTCCGGCGGGTAATTTTAACCAATTAAAGGAAAGACCGCAAGCAGTATTACCGGTGTGGTGAAAAATAATTTTTGGCTCTATATTTTCAAAAGATAAAGTTCCATTTTTGAAGTTTATTGATTGTGATACTCCATATTTCTCAGCAATTTTTCGGACAAACTTGGGATAAATTAGGAGCTAAAATTACAACCAATGAAAG
>CAYXBH010000068.1:0-5666 GCA_964463185.1 uncultured Azospirillum sp.
AAGGCTAAAAGGTCATATGATTGTGTGTGATGTTGAACTCTCCGGCCACCTTTGCGAGGTGGTTTTCTTTTTCTTTCAACAAAGGACACATTCTTATGACAACAAGTGAAATCAAAGTTAGCATTATCGTCCCGGTTTACAATGTCGCGCCTTTTTTGCCGGAGGCTCTGGAAAGTTTTTTGGCGCAGACCTTAAAAGATGTTGAGATTATTTGCATTGATGATGG
Organism: uncultured Azospirillum sp.; assembly: GCA_964463185.1. Lineage (GTDB taxonomy): Bacteria > Pseudomonadota > Alphaproteobacteria > RF32 > CAG-239 > JAFUYI01. The sequence goes on from CAYXBH010000068.1 coordinate 227, forward strand.
CTCAACCGACAATTCCGCCGCAATATTGGAAAATTACGCCTCAAAAGACAAGCGGTTGAAAAATTTTTCCCAAACCAATCTCGGGGCGACAGTCGCCCGCAACCAGGGCATGAGCGCGGCGCGGGGAAAATATCTGACCTTTGTCGATGCCGATGACAGAATTAATCTGCAGGCGCTTGGTTATCTCTATTTTGAGGCGGAACGCCTACAGACGGACATTCTGCTGTTTAATTATTTAATGGTCGAAAACGGCAAATACCATCGCTGTACTTTGCTTGATGAAATTTTTTCCTGCTTCGGCGACACGGTCTTTTCTTTTGAAGAGGCGAAAGAATTGCTGTATTTTGTTCACGGCACGACCTTCGGTCGTTTTTACCGCCGGGAAATGCTTTATCGTCACCGGTTGGAGTTCCCAGTTTCTATATCGATCTGCGAAGATTTCGTTTTCTGGATCGAGGCTATGCTCGTGGCCAAACGCTTTGCCATCTGCAACCAGATCTTTTATTTTTACCGCAAAGATGTTGAAAACAGTCTAATTAAACGTTTTTCCTCTCTAGGCCGGGAGATACTACGGAGCTACGAGAGTATCCGCAACCGGTTGCAACAAAAGCTGGCACCGAAAACATTCCGCAGAGTCAATTTTTACGTTCTTGACCGCATGATGATTTCTTTTGTCTGGAACTATTCTGCCCTGCCGACGGAAGAAAATCGGACCGTTTTCCGCGCGGCGATGGAGAAGTTTTACACGTATCTTGAAGAGTACGGTTAGGAAGAATGTCAAAAATTCCGCCACTTAAAAAAGTTTAAGCGTATTCTTAAGTCGCAAAGGAAAAAACTTTCTTTGTTTGGGGTCAAAATTTCTTACCGCAGCAAGCGCTAACCGCCAATGCCAGGCTCAAAAATCTCACCGCCGATAACAGGCTCGGCCGCACCAGTGGTGGCGGGAAAACTAAGAGGCAGACAATACAACCGGCGCACTGCCCAAAAAGCGGCTTCCTGAGCGTCGACGGCTTCCGGTGGCCAGCCGGTGGCAGCCGCCGTTTCCACTTCCATATCCGGCAAGCGCTGGCGAAGAAAACGCATCAGTGTCGGATTTTTGGCACCACCGCCACAGACAATCACTTTTTCCGGCGGTTCGGGCAGGAAAAGCGCCATCGAATAGGCAATCGACTCGGCGACAAAGGCCGTGGCGGTGGCGGCACCGTCTTCTATGGACAAACCTTCCAGATGCTCCACCTTTTCGGCAAAAATGGTTTTGTCGCAGGCCTTGGGTGGATTGAGCGCAATATATTTGTGGTGCATGAGGATGGCCAGGATTTTTTCGTCCGTTTTACCAGTAATGGCCAGTTTACCGTTGTAATCCATATGCATACCGCCGTGTTTCATCACCCAGTCGTTAATAACGGCGTTGCCGGGACCGCTGACAAAAGCTTTCATTTCGCCGTTAGAACCAAACCATATGATTTCCGTAGTGCCGCCGATATCAACCACCGCCAGCGGACGCGGCATTTTGGCGGCCAGAGCCTCGTAAAACACTGGTGCGAACGGTGCTCCCTGCCCGCCGGCCAAAAGATCAGCATTGCGGAACCGGGCAACCGTTTTGATGCAGGTGATGTCGGCCATCTTCTGCCCATCGCCGATCTGGTGGGTATAGTGTTCCTGCGGACGATGACAGACGGTGTGTCCGGCAAAGCCCAAAACATCTGGCGTACCCCCTTCATCTTTGACAAACTCGCGCACGGCTGCTGCGGCAAACCTGGTAAACGAGGCTTCCGCCTGCCGGATTTCTTCCTCATGTTCTGGCGAATCGGCATGTTTGCCCAACACCGAACGCATCTGCTCCAAAAGTTCTTCCTCGTAAGGAATGATATAAGCCGATCCGTGGGAATATATATCTACCCCATCAGTTTCCATCAGCGCCAGCCCTAACCCGTCAAGCGACGTAGAGCCGGCAACCCCCAGTGCGGTTATGCCTTTAATGTTATTCATTTATCCCGGCATGTTACTAAATTAACTTAGCTGTCAGTATAACTTTTCAGATATTAAAATTTTATTATACACAGACACAAAAAAAATACACAGACACAAAAAAAGCCTTCCTTCTCTCTTTTGAAAGAGATGAAAAGCTTTGCATGGATTTAAGGAACATCATTTGTTCCTGACAGCGTACACATGATCATACATGGTTTCGTTGGACGCATTGATCAGGTCATAGTCCTGATTGTCCATTTTGCCCAGGGTTTCTCTGGTAACGGCAGAATATTTTTTCCAATCTCCGCCTTCATCGGCGTAGATAACCGGGGTCTTGACCGTGTCGCGAACGCTTGACGTCCATGCGGACGGCAAGAGCCAACTCGTTGCTTAAGGGGACAAGCTCCTTGTTATCATACGACAGAGCACCGAATTTGTTTCCTTCCGTATAAACGACAACGTGCTCCTGCGGATAGAGGCTCATCATCTTCTTCGGTCCCACAAACTTGCCCTTGCCCATATTAACAACGTAGTAATATGTTTCTTGATCGGACGAAGTTATGCTGAAGTGGGACAGAGAATCGCCAGCCTGTTCTCCTTATACATACAGAAGCGCTTTTGAACATCGAGCATAAACTCCTTACCGTTTGCATCAAACATATCGCACTCTTCGTACGATGGATACATGGCGATAAAGTATCCATTTTGATATTCAACACTCTTGTACTGCGGATCACGGATAGATTTTCCGATAGCATCCTGAACACCTAGCAGCGTTTCTCCCTCTACTCTTGCCGTGTATGTCGAATAACCGTCAACTCCTTTTATGTGAGTAACCTGTGATTTTTCTCCGCAAGAATACATCAACCACACACAAACAACTGCATTCACTACGGCATTTTAGTTTTCATAAGAATGAAAATTTAATTAATAATGTGAACTATGGTTGATACCATAGCATTTTTCCACCAGGATGCAACAGACAAAATTTACAAAAAAGAAGATTTCATTCGGACAATACTTTGCTTGCACTTGGCAAATTATATGCTAATATGTTTTAAATTTTAATAAAGGCAAGAAAAATGAGTCAATTTAAATCCGAATTTTTTAACATCATGCTTGAACGTGGCTTTTATAACCAATGCACCAACGAAAAAGATTTTGACCAATATCTTTTCGAGTGCGAGCAAAAAGGCGAACCCGCCGTCGGCTATCTCGGCTCCGACCCAACCGGCGACAGCCTGCACGTCGGTCATATCGTGCCGTTAATGATGCTTCGCTGGTTCCAGAAATGCGGACATAAACCGCTGACGCTTGTCGGTGGTGCCACCGCCCGCATCGGCGATCCTTCGGGTAAAGACAAACTGCGGCCTTTTTTAGGCGAAGAAACGCTGACGCACAATATTGAAGGTTTAAAAAAATCTTTTGGCAAATTCTTAAAATTCGGTAACGGCAAAAACGACGCCGTGATGGTCGACAACTGGGACTGGTTTAAGAACATCAACTATCTTGCCTTTTTGCGCGACATCGGCACCTATTACTCGGTCAATCGGATGCTGACCATGGACAGCGTCAAAAGCCGATTGGAACGCGAGCAACCGATGAGCTTTCTTGAGTTTAACTATATGCTGCTACAAGGGTATGACTTTTGCGAGCTTTACCAAAAATACGGTTGCCGCGCGCAAATTGCCGGCTCTGACCAGTGGGGCAACATCACTTCTGGCACCGAACTCGGCCGACGCAAATACGACGTTGAGCTATTTGGCTTTACCAGCCCGATCATCACCGACGCCAGTGGCAAAAAAATGGGCAAATCGGAAGGCAACGCTGTCTGGATCAACGAAGAAAAATTTTCTTCCTACGAATATTTCCAGTATTTCCGCAACATCGGCGATACGGAATTGGAAAAGTGTCTTTGCATCTACACCGACTTGCCGATGGACGAAGTGCGCCGGCTGGCCGCTTTGAAAGACCAGGAAATCAACGAGGCGAAAAAAATCCTCGCTTTTGAAGCCACTAAAATCTGCCGCGGCGAAGAAGAGGCGCGCAAGGCGCAGGAAACCGCAGTCTGCGTTTTTGAACAAGGCGGCACCGGGGGCGAACTGCCGGTACTTGAAGTGACCTCCGTGGAAGGACTCGGCATTCTGGACGCCTTCCTTAAAATAGGCTTTGTGGAAAGCAAAGGCAAAGCCCGCCGGCTGATCAAGCAAAACGGCCTCAAAATTAACGACAAACCGGTTATAGACGAAAACTACAAACTTTCTGCCACGGATATGGTGGACGGACAGATCAAACTTTCGCAGGGAAAGAAAAAGCACGGACTGATCAAAATGGCCTGACCGGTATAACAAATACATGATTTGGTTTATATCCCTTTCTGCCCGATAAAAGCTGGAAGGATGTATTTTTTGTAACTGTTGTTGACAAAAAACATACGAATCGTTTATAATTAAGCTTTTAAAACATTATTTTTTCCATTATGTTAAATAAAAAAATACAAAAAGTGATGATCAGCAACTGGTTGTACACTTTGTTTTTTGAGGACGGAACGAAAATCGAAATTTACAGAAGCAAATTTCGCGGGCATCCCCATCCGAAAGCCGGTGATTATTTCCGTATTGATCAGGAAAAACTGGAAAACGGAAGAATCAAAACTCGGATCTATGTGAACAATAAAGAAATAAAGGGGATTCCCCTTTGATTGTTTAATTTTTAAAATTTTTTATGACAGACAGGCATCTGATTATCGCTTTCGTTGAAAAAAGGAACGACGAGTATGGTATCTGGCCGGAAATGTCAACTCCTTTCTCGCTGTCCTGTGTTCTTTTTGGAGATCGAAAACCCCAGCGCAGCGACAGTCTGTGCGAAGGCGAGGCCCTTACCGGAACCATATGGAACGGACGACGCATCCTCGGGAATTTCCGGGTCATAAAGCGCCGATTTATAAAAAGACCGTATGTTTTTAACATACGGTCTTTTTTTAGCATTTTGAGTCCGGAACAAAAAGCTGTTGACAAGCCCGCAAAAAACGCTATATTACAAAAAACTTGTGTTTAACACTAAATTTTAAGAGTATAAAAACATGGCAAAAGCAGTAAAAGTAAAAGTCAAAATGGAAAGCACCGCCGGGACCGGGACTTTTTTCATCGCCGAGAAAAATCCGAGAACCCATCCGGAAAAGCTTTCGATGAAAAAATATGACAAGAAATCGAAAAAACACGAAGAATTTGTTGAAAAGAAACTGAAGTAAGTTCTTTTATTATGGTTTTTTGGGTGCCGGTTGAAGACAACTGGCATTTTTTTGTGTCTTAAACGCTTTACGTCACTTTTTATACCATCCCCGGTATTGACATCGGCCGGCGGTGGTTGTATTTTGATTTACTCTGTTCCATAAAACATAGTATTTTTTGTTTGACAATCATTACACCAGGTCAATGAAACAAAAACTATTTGATTGTTCCTTTTCATA
>CAYXBH010000069.1:0-5646 GCA_964463185.1 uncultured Azospirillum sp.
ACATAGACACCCGCTAACAGCTGAAAACATACCAACAAATCCTCAATAAAAACGAACCTTTTGACACCTTCAATCCCTGTACTTTTATATTCAACTCTTTTTATTATTTCTGGAAAAATATAAGCGACGACAAATTTTTACTTTATTTTCTGACCACTCCCGTTCTTTTTACGCTACTGGTGCTCTTAATTTTGCCATTACCTTCTGGCCTGCGCACACCTAACAGATTCCGCACCTATATGAATGAAACATCCACAAACAAAGTTCAACAAATTAAAAAACTTTTCAAAAGGAGAGATGAAAAATCTCTCCTCTTTTTTGCTCAATACAATAAGCAAGGAAAAAACATAAACGGGCTTATTTAAGACTTTTTAACACCATATACACCATTTTTAACCAACACTATAAGCTGAATATTTATTTGCTAGAAATATAACGCAGATGGGAAATATTCCTTTCTTTTTCTCCTGTTTTCTTGATTCGATATATTACAGGTTTTTACTGATTACACAAGGATTGATGGTTACTATTTACGATTGGTAACTTCACGGGTTATAGCTCTGACAGCCATCATCTCCCCCCTACAGAAGAGCATCACTATCAAAAAAATAGCCATGTCCGAAACAAGCGTCTGGAGCAGAGTAAGCTACTATCTGACAACTGAAGATTCTTGTCGCCGACAACTTCGGTGTTAACAACTGATATATTCCGTTTACAACACCTCACGTTTTCCTGCATGATCAGGTGCCGAAACAACGCCTTCTTCTTCCATTCGCTCAATCAGCACTGCCGCCCGGTTATAACCAATTCTCAAACGCCGTTGGACATAGCTGATGGAAGCTTTTTTGTCATTGCGGACTATTTCCACCGCCTGATTGTAAAGATCACCATCACTGCCCATCACTGTCTTGTCAAAAACAGAACCACCATCTTTGACATTAAGCTCTCCTTCGGTAACCCCTTCAACGTATTCCGGTTCCTTTTGAGCTTTCAGAAACTCAACTATTTTTTCAACTTCTTGATCTTTGACAAAAGACCCGTGCACACGGATTGGGCGTTGACCGGCCGGCATATAAAGCATATCACCCATACCAAGTAACTGTTCCGCCCCTTGCTCACCCAAAATGGTGCGACTGTCAATTTTGGAAGTTACCTGAAAACTTATACGGGTCGGGAAATTAGCTTTGATAACACCGGTAATAACATCAACTGAAGGTCGTTGGGTCGAAAGAATCAAATGAATGCCAGCCGCCCGCGCCATCTGTGCCAGCCGCTGGATTGCGGCTTCCACTTCTTTACCGGCCACCAACATCAAATCAGCCATTTCGTCAACCACGATCACAATATAAGGCAGTGGCATCAGATCCAACTCTTGTTCTTCAAACAAAGGAGCGCCTGTATCTGGATCAAAGCCAGTCTGTATCGTGCGTACGCAACGCTCCCCACTTGCTTTCAGTTCCTCCAGTTTTTTATTGTAACCAGAAATATTACGCACATTCAACTGTGCCATTGCCCGGTAACGGTCTTCCATTTCCTTGACCGCCCATTTCAGCCCAAGCACAGCCTTCGCCGGATCGGTAATCACCGGCGCCAGCAGATGCGGTATCCCGTTATAAACAGAAAATTCAAGCATCTTCGGATCAATCATGATCAATTTACATTCATCAGGACGCATTCGGTACAAAAGCGATAGTATCATTGAATTCATACCAACCGACTTACCCGAACCTGTTGTACCAGCCACCAGCAAATGGGGCATTTTAGCCAAATCGGCATAAACGTTCTCTCCGCCAATATCTTTGCCAAGCACCACATTAAGAGCATTTTTCGTATTCCGGAAACCATCACCCTCAAACAATTCCCGCAACCAGACAATTTCGCGGGTCGTATTTGGCAGCTCTATGCCGATAGTGTTTGAACCGGGAACAACAGAAATACGCACAGAAATCGCCGACATCGAGCGAGCAATATCGTCCGACAACCCGATAACCCTAGCTGTTTTCGTACCCGGCGCCGGTTCCAATTCATACAAAGTAACCACCGGTCCAGGACGAATTTTAACGATTTTTCCATTAATACCAAACTCTTGCAAAACGCTTTCCAGATCTTCTGCAATTTTCTGAAGCTCTTTTTCGCTCATAGCAGTACCGACAGATTTAACTTTCGGAGCTGTCAGCAAGGATACGTCGGGACACCGGTATCCATCGTCATTTTTACTATTCTTCTTGGCAACTTTTACTTGCTGTCCTTTGAACGATACCGTTTTTTCCACCGGACGGTTTTCACCTTCGCTCCTGAGTTTCGGCTCCTTGCGTTCTTTTTTCCTTTTAGCAAGCGGTTTTTCTTCCGCCGAAGCAGAAAAGACTTTTTTAATCACCAGCAACACTGCAACCAACACCCGACCACTCAGACGGATTCCACGCCACAGGAAAATCAGCACTTTTTTTATGCCGTGACACCATTGAACGGCTGTAATATCAACCGCATAACTAAAGCAAGAAACCGCTATCAGAAAAGAAATCAGAGCAACAACTTCCCGTTTAAACGAAAACATCGGCAAAATATCAAGCAGACATTCATTTAACATCTGCCCGAGCACCCCACCTAACGGCATAACACAGCAGACAAAACCAAAAGCCGACATCGTGGCAACAATTCCCAATAGCCAGACAACAAAATGTAAAAAGAAAAAGTGTATTTCATCCAGCCGGCAGAAACGATAGCCCCAAACCATCACCGGAATCATAAATAAAGGCAACGCCAACCCGGTAAACGAAAGGACAACTGCTGCCGTGCTTGCCCCCGGATAACCGAAAAAATTATCAATATTATCAGCCGCCAGGTTAAAAGAACTGTCCATCGGTGAATAAAAACAAACAGCCGCCAAAACCAGCCAGCCAGCAACAATCATTAACAGCCCATAAATCCGCCGGCTAATCTTGTCAAACAAAGTTATTTTTTTCTTTTTCTTAGCCATTTTTACCCTTTAAAATCAATGCTGACAAAAACGACCATCGGCCATTTTGATCATAATGGAGCGTTTTATTTCATTTATCACGTTTTTTTTCCGTTCCTGATCATAAGGTTCCGAATACCCATCCCAAACCGTTCCCGGCCAGTCGGGATCCCCATCGAAACGGGCAATGATATGAACGTGTAGCTGTGGCGTTTTGTTACCGATCATTGCCACATTCATCTGTTCAGGGTTAAACACCTCATTCATCATTTCTTCACAAAGAGCTATTTCTCTCATCAACTGCAAACGTTCTTCCATAGTAAGATAAGTCATATTTTTGACCTTTTCTTTGCGAGGAACCAAAAAAATCCAAGGATAGTGGCGGTTATCCTCAAACAGCACCCGGCACAGTTTCATATCAATGATAAAATCTTTGGCCGCCAGCCCCGACACTAAACTAAACATAGGCATAATCTCCCTGCATAAAGAAAAAATAAATCAGACGACATAAGTATAACCTTGTAAATCTTTCTCTTAAGTTAACAAACAATGTTTTAAACTTGACTTTTTCCGCTTTATACGTTTAAAAATCTAAAGACATTAACATGAAAGAAAGGCTTTTTTATGAAAAACGCTTTCGTTTTTCCCGGACAGGGTTCCCAGTTCGTGGGAATGGGGAAAGACCTGGCCGAAAATTTCGCTTCCGCGCGGGAAGTATTTCAAGAAGTTGACAATACCTTAAATCAGAATTTATACGAATTAATGATAAATGGACCCGAACAGGAACTGACCTTAACGGCCAATACCCAACCGGCACTGATGGCCGTTTCCATAGCCGTTGTCCGGGTATTGGAAAAAGAATTCGGAATTACTCTCAAAGATAAAGCAGCTTTTGTTGCCGGGCATTCGCTCGGCGAATATTCGGCTGCCTGTGCTGCCGGTGTTTTTTCGCTGGCCGATACCACACGTTTGCTCCGTACCCGCGGCGATGCTATGCAGAAGGCCGTGCCCTTCGGGGTTGGCGGCATGGTTGCCGTTATTGGGGTTTCTTTTAAAGACATCAATGCTTTGGTAGAAGCCTGCCGGGATGAAAAATCGGTTTGCGTAGCCGCCAACGATAACTCCGATGGACAGACTGTTCTCTCCGGACATATGGCAGCCATTGACAAAGCAGTTGAAATTGCGCCAGAATTTGGTGCTAAACGCTGCATCAAACTACCCGTATCCGCACCTTTCCACAGCCCACTGATGCAGCCAGCGGCAGAAATCATGGCTCGTATCCTGATGGAAGTAGACACTTATCCGGCAGAAATCCCATTGATTTCAAACGTACTAGCAACTCCTGTTACCAACGAAAAAGAAATCATTAAACGCCTAGTAGAACAGGTGACCGGCAGCGTACGCTGGAGAGAAACCATGAATTATCTAAATGACCAATCGGTCACGGACGTTTACGAACTTGGTGCCGGTAAAGTCCTTTCCGGTCTGATAAAAAGAAGTTTCAAAGAAATTCATACCGCCTCGGTCTACACACCGACTGATATTGAAGAATTGGCCAAAAACCTCTAAAAAACAACACTCAATTTATAAGGAAATCAAATATGTTTGAAATTAAAGACAAAGTTGCCCTCATTACCGGTGCCAGTGGCGGCCTCGGCGATAAAATTGCCCGCACCCTGTACGCTCAGGGTGCAACCCTCGCTTTAACCGACCGCAATCAGGAAAAAATGGAAAAGCTGAAAAATGAACTTGGTGCCAATGTAGAATGCTTTGTTGCCGACCTTGGCAATTCTGAAGCCATCAATCAGCTAGTTAAAGACGTTGAAGCCAAATTCCATCGCATCGACATTTTGGCCAATAACGCCGGCCTAACTCGCGACAATCTCTTTATCCGCATGAGCGACGAAGACTGGCAGTTAGTTTTGGACGTTAACCTCACCGCCGGTTTCAAACTAGCCAAGGCTGCTGTCCGCGGCATGATGAAACGTCGTTTCGGCCGCATCATCGGCATAGCCTCCGTTGTCGGCGTTACCGGCAACGCCGGACAGGCCAACTATTCCGCCTCCAAAGCCGGTATGATCGCCATGAATAAATGCCTAGCTCAGGAAGTCGGTTCCCGTGGTATTACCGTCAACTCAATTGCACCGGGCTTTATCAGAACCCCAATGACCGACGTTTTGCCCGACGATGTCAAAGCTGCTCTTCTGGCAAAAATTCCGGAAGCTAAACTCGGCGAAGCCCAAGATATTGCCAACGTAGTTGCATTCCTTGCCAGTGATGAGGCTCAGTACATCACCGGTCAGACCATCAATATCAACGGTGGTATGGCTATGATTTAATTCTTTTTAAAGAGCATATATCCCCCATTAAACTAGGGGTTCTATAGAAAAGGCACCTTTGGGTGCCTTTTCTTATAGCTCCAAACGGAGCTGACCTAAATCCCGTCATCCTTGAATTTCTACATAATATTTAATTTTACCTTCTTCTAGGCCAACACTACTGACAAAGTATCCCCGTGACAAAAATACATTTTCCTTTCTATCTCTATCAGGGAATACTTCTCAGTAACTTGGGTATATATAATCACGCCAGGCTTTAGGACACAACGACGATATTACACTCTAAACTATATGGTAACTTAAACGATAAAAACTATATTGATTTTATACGACTTCTATTTTTTCTTATAG
>CAYXBH010000070.1:0-5533 GCA_964463185.1 uncultured Azospirillum sp.
TCTGGCGCCTCGACCATTACCCAGCAGGTAGCCAAAAATTTCCTTTTGAGTTCGGAGGTTTCCTACGTCCGCAAAATAAAAGAAGCAATGCTGGCCTGGAGGATAGAACAGGCCTTCAGCAAAGACCATATTCTCGAATTGTACTTAAACGAAATTTATCTTGGCAACCGTTCATACGGGGTGGCTGCTGCCGCGCTTAACTATTTTGGCAAATCCTTATCTGAGCTAACGGTGGAAGAGGCCGCCTACCTTGCAGCACTGCCCAAAGGCCCCAATAACTACAATCCCCGCACCCGTTATGATACGGCGGTTACCCGCCGCAACTGGGTTATCGGACGGATGGTCGAAGACGGTTACATCGATGAGCTAACAGCGGAAAATGCAAAATCGCAGCCGTTAAAAGTTGTCGAAAGGAAAAACAGTTTCTTAAAAAATGCAGAATATTTCAGCGAAGAAACCCGGCGTGAGATAGAAAAAAGATTCGGTGCCGAGGCCTTAAACGAAGGTGGCCTGATTGTGCGTACCACGGTCAATCCCAGGCTACAGGACATTGCCACCCGTGCTTTTCGCGAGGGTCTGGAAGAATACGACCGCCGCCACGGCTGGCGCGGTGCTACCGCCCAGATAGACCTCTCCGGTGATTATATGGCGCTCTTGAGAGAAACCAAACTCCCTGTCGGCGGTTCTTCCGCCTGGCAAAAGGCAGTTGTTGTCAAAACGTCGCCTTCCCGTGCGGAAATCAAAACCGTTGACGGAGAAGACGGTATTGTCCCCCTCTCCGTACTATCCTGGGCGGGGAAAAATCTGCCCAACCAGCGGATCGGAAATGCGCCGAAATCGGTTAAAGAGGTATTGACCCCCGGCGACGTAATCTGGGTTGAAAAAGTCAGCGATGAAAAAATCAAAAAGCAAAAGCTACCGAAAAAAACATATAATCTGCGGCAGGTGCCCGATGTCGATGGAGGCCTGATTGCCATTGATCCTCACACCGGACAGGTGTTGGCAATGGTCGGCGGTTATTCCTACAAACGCTCGCAGTTCAATCGTGCCACCCAGGCGCGTCGGCAGACGGGATCGTCGTTTAAGCCTTTTGTCTATCTTTGTGCGCTCGAAAACGGCTATTCCCCGACTGACCTCATATTGGATGCGCCTTTTGTGTTGGATCAGGGAGCCGGCCTGCCGAAATGGAAACCGGAAAACTTTACCAAAAAGTTCTACGGCCTGATGACACTGCGGGAAGGAATTGAAAAATCGCGCAACTTGATGACCGTACGGTTGGCACAGGATGTCGGTATGGATAAAATTTCCGCTTTCACCAAAAAGGTTGGTATCAACGAGCACCTACCGGAATTGCTTTCCATGTCGCTCGGCGCTGGCGAAACCCGGTTGATCGATCTGACTGCGGCTTATGCGGAAATCGTAAATGGAGGCAAAAAAGTAACCCCGTACCTGATTGAGCGGATACAAGATCGTTTTGGGCGCACGATTTTAAAGCAGGACAACCGCGATTGCACGGATTGCAATTTCACCGTCTGGCAAAATCAGCCCACGCCACAATTAGAAGACAACCGGGAACAGTTGTTTGACAATTTGTCGGCCTATCAGATGACCTCTATTCTCGAGGGCGTGGCCACCCGTGGCAGCGGCGCCCGTCTGCGTCGGCTGAAAAAGCATCTAGGCGGCAAAACGGGCACCACCAACGACAGCAAGGAAGGCTGGTTTGTCGGTTTTTCGCCGGATCTGGTCGTCGGCACCTATGTCGGTTTTGACGAGCCGCGCACGCTCGGTCGTTGGGAAACCGGCGCCAGTGCGGCATTGCCGATTTTTTACCGCTTTATGGAAGAAGCTTTGAAAGACCAGCCCGATATTCCGTTCCGTATCCCTGCCGGCATAAAACTGGTGCGGATCAATTACGAAACCGGCCGGCCGGCGGTTCCCGGTGATTCTGTCGTAATTACGGAAGCCCTGAAACCGGATTTTGATTTTGAAAAAGGGGGGCAGAGGATTATCAACGGCAAGTCCGATAAAGACGATGACAGCGGTGTCCGTGATAGCTATAAGCAGTTTGGCAACTCTGGAGAAACGGAAAGCTTCCAGCTTGGGACGCAGTATTAAACATCAAACATTAACTAACTAAGAAAAAAGGAGAAAATATGCAGGCAGAAATTTTAACCCTTGTTGAAGATATCAGGCAGTCGATTGCGCTGCTGAGGAGGTCTCTTTGATTATGACAATGCTGTCCTGCGGCTGGAAGAGCTGAATGCGCTGTCGGCGGCTCCCGGTCTGTGGGATAACCCTACACGTGCGCAAAAACTCTTGAGCGAGAAAAACTCCTTGGAAGAAAGCATTACGGAACTGCAGCGGACAGAAACGTCGTTAAATGACCTGACCGAACTGTGTGAACTCGCGGAAGAGGAAGGTAATCAGGAACTGATCAACGAAATTATTTCTCAATTAGAAGAGCTGAAAGCCAAAACCCGCCGCGGGGAACTGGAAGCCCTGCTTTCGGGCGAGGCTGACAAAAACGACGCTTTTCTGGAAGTTCATGCCGGCAGCGGCGGTACCGAAGCCCAGGATTGGGCGGAAATGCTTTTACGCATGTACACCCGCTGGGCGGAAGCGCACCATTATAAGGTGGAGTATATAGAAGAAGCGGAAGGGGAAGTGGCAGGACTGAAATCGGCAACGGTTAAAATCTGCGGGCACAACGCCTACGGTTGGCTCAAGTCGGAAAGCGGCGTCCACCGCCTGGTGCGGATTTCTCCGTTTGACAGCAATGCGCGACGGCATACCAGTTTTGCCTCAGTCGGTGTATATCCCGATATTGATGATGAAATCCATATCGAAATCAACGAGGCCGACTGCCGGGTCGATACCTATCGTGCATCCGGTGCCGGTGGCCAACACATTAACAAAACTGATTCTGCTGTTCGCATAACCCATATTCCGACTGGCATTGTTGTTCAGTGCCAAAATCAGCGCTCCCAGTTCCAAAACAGAGAAGCCGCTTGGAAAATGCTGCGTGCACGTTTATATGAAATGGAGTTGAAAAAACGTGAAGATGCCGCCCAGGACGAACGGGACGCCATGGGGGACAACGGTTGGGGGTATCAGATCCGTTCTTATGTTTTACAGCCCTACAAGCTGATCAAAGATCTCCGTACCGGGGTGGAAACATCGGATGCCAAGACTGTTCTGGACGGAGATATAGATTTGTTTTTGGAGGCGGCTCTGGCCGATAAGGTAAGCAGCAAATGAAAAAATTTTTAAACCGGCTTTATCTGGCCCGCAAAATTTTTGACTATACGATTGTACTTCTGCTGGTCTTGTTGCTGCTGTTTATCTGGCAGCTATACCGTGGGCCGATAGTCGTTCCATTTCTGAAACCTTATATCATTGCTGCCTTAAATCAAGATAACGAAAATGCGGAAGTAACGGTTGACAGCGTCAACATCGAACTAGTTCGCTCCATCAAGCCGATCAGGATTATTGCAAAAAACGTTATTTATGAAGAAAATAACGGGCACATGCAGGTCAATGCACCCGATGTTGCCGTTTCTTTTAGCATCAAAGCGCTGTTACAGGGCGTGATTGCTCCGAGCTCCATAGAAGTCAACAATCCTTCGGTTTATGTGTTTACCGATTACGGCATCAGTGACAGAAACCGAGTTTCGGAAGTGAGCACCAAACAGATAGATTATTATATCGGGGCGTTTGAGGAATTTCTCGAACGTTTCAATTCACCTGACAAAACTTATTCCGAAAGTTATATCAACGATATTAAAATCAACAACGGCAAAGTGGAGTTTCATGAGGTCGATCTTGGTCGCAAATGGGAGTTTGCCGACCTCAATTATCGTTTTGAGCGCAATCTGACTGATATGGAAATGGAGGTCAACGGAGCCGCCAAATTACGCGACAAACTAGTCAGCGTCGGAATTGAAGCCCGTTACCGGCCGCATGACAACCGGTTGGCGGCGCAGGTATATTTTTCTGATTTGATACCGGCAGACATTGTGGATACCTACATCAACGGTGGTGCCAGCCGCGACTGGTATAACATCAATTTGCCGGTCAATGGAAAAATGGCAACGCTGATCAATTTTGATGAATTTCTGAAAAAGCGCAATAACCTGACAGAAGCTGTCGATACGGCGCTGGAAAAAATAAAATTCCAGTTGGAGGGCGGCAGCGGTTATATTTTGTTTGACAACAGGGATCCCAATTCCCGATACGATATTTCTTCTTTTATGCTTGAGGGTGAAATCAACGGCGGATTAGACAGGGTGACCATTGAAAACGCCGATTTTTATCTTGGCAAACAAAAAGTAAGCCTCGGTTTTAACATTATCGGCCTAGCAGATTACCTGCTCAAGAACTCGAAGAAGAACCTACGGTTGACACTGACGGCAGGCATTGGGCAGTTGAAGTTTGACGATTTATATACCTATTGGCCACGCTACATTGCGCCCGAAGCCTGGGACTGGTGCAAAGACAGTATTTTTGGTGGCGATGCCAAAGATGCCCATTTTGAATTTGATTTCGGCTATGACAAAGAAAGCGGCGCTTTCGATCTCACGGATCTGAAAGGCGAGGCTTATATTGCCGATTCCAATCTGCGCTATATCAATACCATGCCGATGGTTAACAATGTATACGGCGTTTTCAGTGTAACCTCCAACAGCATAAACATTGCCCTGGACAAGGCCATTTCTGATGGTATTATGCTGGATAAGGGAAATGTCCTCATTTACGATCTGGATAAATATAACAATTACATTGATATTCATCTGACTTCCAAATCCTCAATTACCGATGCCCTGCAACTGATAGACCATGAACCACTGGAATTTACCACCCAAATGGGTCTGAAGCCGGATATTATGGAAGGAGAAGCCGATACGGAGCTTGGACTGAATTTTGAACTGAAAAAAGATCTGGACTATGACGATGTCCATGTTACAGTAAAATCTCTTCTTCACAATGTACGGATTAAAGACGCCATCGACGGGCGGACGGTTACTGCCGATTCTCTCATGCTCAACGTCGATAACAACGGGATGGAAGTATCGGGCGATGCTAAATTGGACGGAGTTCCATTTAATATCGTCTGGCAGGAAAATTTTGATAAAAAGACAGAGTATCGCAGCAAATATCAGTTGGAGTTGACTCTTGACACGGACATTGCCCGCCAGTTCGGTATTGATACAAAGCTGCTGGCTGCGCCTTATTTTGAAGGAATAGCAGAGGTCAAAGCAGATGCTGTCAGGAAAGATGACGGCGCTCTGACGGTTGACATCAAAGCTACTCTGCAAAAAGCAGAGATGAATTACAGCTTTTTCGGCTTTGCCAAGCCTTCCGGGGTTCCGGCAGAGTTCAGCGCCCGTGTTATCACTGCCGGTGAAAAACTGTCTTCCGTTCCCCAGTTTAGCTTGCATAAAAACAACTTTGACATCTCAGGCAAAATCATTTTCAACAAAGAGGGGGCAGTTAGTGTTGTCGACATCGAAAAAATAAAAGGGCCGAAAACCCG
>CAYXBH010000071.1:0-5529 GCA_964463185.1 uncultured Azospirillum sp.
AGCTGGCGGTTTCTGGTGGCCACGGCACGGGTATTGTGCGGGTGGCCGATGAGTTGTTACGGGGTTTTGAGGCATCTGATGATATAGAAGTCTATCCGCTAGTTACATCTAACCGTGGCGATGTAAAAAAATATCTTCAAAACGCCGGATTGTCTGGTTTGGCAAGCAAGCTTGTGTTTATGCCGTATCTGCGCAAAACCTGCAAATGGGACAATCCGTATAAAGTATTGGTTTCAAAGCTTTTAAGTATTTATTGTCGTTTTAAATACGTGCGACGCTTAAAAAATTATGACGCGTATTTGTCGGTGTTCAGTCCGATTTCGCCGGTGGTATATCAAAGCTCGCTTAAAACGTTCGCCTTTGTGCATGATTTAATCCCGATAAAATTTCCATCGTTTTGTGGGGTAAAGTTTGCCCGCAAATATCGGCAATGGATGGAAAATCTGCAGACGGACGTCGTTTTTGCCATTTCAAATTCGACGAAGGCAGATTTGCTTTCTTTCCGGCCGGATATTGAGTCAGATAAGGTTAAGGTTGTTTATTTAGGTGCGGATGAAAAATTTGCTCCTGTTCATAATGCGATGGCACTGGCCGAAGTCAGAAAAAAATACGGCATTCAAACAGAAAAATATATTCTGGCGGTTTCGGAAATCTCACCGCGGAAAAATTTTGAACATTTGTTGGAAGCCTATGCCACATTTGCAACCAAGGTGCCGGAAGAAAAGGTTTCGCTGGTGCTGGTTGGACCGGTGCGTGAGGGCTATTCAGCCATCGCCGAAAAAATCAACGGACTTGAAAAGTATCGGGAACGGATTGTGCAGACCGGTTTTGTTGATGATGCGGATATGCCGGTGCTTTACGGTGGGGCGGAAATTTTTGTTTACCCGAGTTTGTATGAAGGTTTTGGCTTGCCGGTTTTGGAGGCTATGCAATGTGGCGTGGCCGTGGTCTGCACTGACAACAGTTCATTGCCGGAAGTCGGCGGCGAGGCGGTGTGTTATATTAGCGGTCGGGATGTGGAGGAAACGGCTGATGTTTTGTATAAAATCTGCGCAGATGAGGCTTTTCGAACGGCGTTAAAAACAAAATCCGTCCGGCAGGCTGAGAAGTTTAGCTGGCAGAAATTTAACGAAGTAATAACAAAAACAATGTTGGAGAATAAAAAATGACAAAACAAAAAATTGCAATGATATCAGGCATTACCGGTCAGGATGGTGGTTATTTGGCAAAGTTTTTGCTGGAAAAAGGTTACCAGGTCATCGGTTTGTATCGCCGCGGGGCGACAGATACGTTTTCACGCCTAAAAGAACACGGTATTTTTGAAAAGATTGAATTGAAAGATTTTGATTTGTTGGAATTTTCCAATATCTGCCGTTTAATGAAAAACTATCAGCCGGATGAGTTTTATAATCTGGCGGCGCAGAGCTTTGTGGCGGCCTCGTGGGAAGAGCCTATTTATACGGCGCAGGCCGACGGCATGGGTGTGCTGTATATATTGGAGGCAATCAGGGAATTTTCACCACATACACGGCTTTATCAGGCGTCAACTTCGGAAATGTTCGGTAAAGTTCAGGAAATTCCGCAAAAAGAAACAACACCGTTTTATCCGCGTTCGCCTTACGGGGTGGCCAAGCTGATGGCACACTGGATGTGTGTGAATTATCGCGAAAGTTTTAATGTTTTTGCAACATCAGGGATATTGTTTAATCATGAAAGTCCGATGCGTGGCAAAGAATTTGTAACCCGCAAAATAACGGCGCATTTTGCGCGACTGGTGGCAGGTTTGACGGATGAGCCTTTAGAGTTAGGCAATTTGAATGCCAAACGCGACTGGGGTTTTGCCGGTGATTATGTGGAAATGATGTGGCTGATGTTGCAGCAAGACAAGCCGGATACGTATGTGATAGCCACGGGCGAGACGCATCCGATACGCGACTTTGTAGAAGAAGCCGGCCGGGTTGCGGGTTTTGATATTAAATGGCAGGGTGAAAATGAAAACGAAGTTGGCATTGACCAAAATAGCGGCAAGATTGTGGTTAAAGTCAATCCGAAATTTTTTCGTCCGGCGGAAGTTGAGCTTTTAATCGGCGATCCGTCAAAAGCCGAAAAAGTTTTGGGCTGGAAATGCAGAGTTGATTATAAGGGCTTGTGCAGGATGATGATGGAAAAAGATCTCGACCGTGCCAAAAACGGGGAATTGTAAAAGTATATTATAAGAAATATATAATTAAGAGGGTTATAAAAATGGCTAAAAAGAGAAAAATAAATTTATTGTATGATGCAACATCTATGGCAATCCATCTAAAAAATGGAACAGGTACGGGAATTTATACTGTTTCATATAATATTTTAAAAGAATTATGTCGTCGTAAGTGTTTTCAGGTAATGCTTTATTGTGAAGAGGCTCAGTTAAACAATTTGTTACAAGGCTTAAAACGGGATAATTCAGATATTAAAAAATTGAAAGTTTTTACGGAAAATGATTATAGCCGATTTGATGTTTTCTTTTCTCCCAAGGATGCCATACCCCATATAATCCGTAACCAAACATCCATTAAAAAATATGTGTTTTTACATGATGCTATTCCTATTCTTAATTATGATTATTCAAAGGATAATTGTACCGATTGGTTTTTTAATATGTATGGTTGCTTAAATTATAATGATTTTTATTTTGTAAATTCAGAACAAACTCAAAGGGATTTTATGGAATATAACCATATTGTTACAAAGGATAATTCTACTGTTACATATTTAGCATGTGATAAGCAATTTAAACCGAATAAATCCGATATAAAAAAAGTTTTGAAGAAATATCAACTTCCATTGGATAAAAAATATATTTTCAGTCTTTGTACTTTAGAACCACGTAAAAATCTTATTAGGGGGATCAAAACATTTGTGGAGTTTATTGATAAAAACCAGATTGAAGATATGGTTTTTATTTTAGGCGGTGGTGCTTGGAAAACTTTTAAAAAGCAGTTCGACCAAGAACTTGAAGGTTTAGGTAAGTATAAAAACAAAATATTACCGATTGGTTATGTTGATGATTGTGATTTGCCGACTTTATATTCTGGTGCGGAATGGTTTGTATATACATCGCAATATGAAGGATTTGGTTTGCCACCATTAGAAGCCATGGCCTGCGGTTGTCCGGTGATAACCAGCAATAATTCATCATTACCGGAAGTGGTTGGTGATGCAGGTATTATGATTGACTGGGATAGTGACGAACAGCATATCAAGGCTTATGAGAAATATTATTTTGATAAAAAATTTAGGGATGAAATGGCTAAGAAAAGTTTGGATAGATCAAAGCAATTTTCTTGGAAGAAGACCGTTGATGTTATTGAGCAAACCATATTAAGTCGTCATAAAAATAACAACGAAAATAATGTGGAAATTATTGAACACAGTAAAATTAATCTTTTATATGATGCAAACTTACTTGCACAGGGTTTATCTAAAGGGTGTGATCGGAGCGGTGTGTTTTTTGTTGTTTATAATCTATTGAAAAATTTGATAACTCAGAAAGATATCAATATTTATTTATATGTCTCGAAGGAAAAATTAAAAGATACTAAAACCTTTATTTCTGCGGATGCCGAATTGAAAGATTTAACGATAGCTGTAAAAGCAGATTATTCGCAGATGGACGCATTTTTGTCGCTACATGCGGATATCCCGGATATCATCTTAAAGTATGGGAATATCCGTACCTATAAAATGGTTTATGATTTCATGGGATGTATCTTTCCTGATGGAATTTTTAGTACAAAACTTGTTAATCATCAAAGAGCGGTGTTTTGTAATAAGTTGTTTTGTATCTCGGAAAGCACTAAGCGGGATTATTTGAAATTTGTTCCGGAGGTGGATACTCAGAAATTAATTGTAGCCCCGTTAGGAGCTAATCAAAATTTTTATCCGCGGAATAAAACAGAAACTACCGCCTTAAAAAAGCGTTTGGATATACCCAAAAAATATATTCTCAGTGTTTGTAATTTAGCTCCGCATAAAAATTTATTTACTGCTATAGATGCCTTTATAGATTTTATAAAGCAAAATGATATCAAAGATTTATCTTATGTGTTGGTAGGTAGTTGTCCTGAACACTTTAGAGCAGATTGGGATAAAAAAATGGAAAGCCTCGGTGAATATAAAAGGTATATAATTCTTACTGGATATCTTCCGGATATGGATCTGCCGACTTTATATTCTGGTGCGGAATGGTTTGTTTTTCCAAGTTTATATGAAGGATTTGGTTTGCCGATTTTGGAGGCCATGCAATGCGGTTGTCCAGTTGTTTGTTCTAATACTTCTTCTATGCCGGAAGTCTTAGGTGATTGTGGCTTGCTGGTTTCTCCGGCAGAAAAAAATGAATTTGTAGAAGCTTATAAAAAAATGTATAAGTCATCAAATTTCAGAAAGAAATGTACTTCTGCTGGGAGAGGAAGAACCAAGTTATTTTCATGGGATAATATGGCAAATATAATTTCTCAGGAAATTAAAAAAGATTTTGAGCAAAATAATAATCAGGCAGAATATCCGATTGTTTTAATTACGGATGAAAATTATGTTACGCCGACTATTGTAACTATTACATCAATTTTGGCTAATAAATATTATAATACAAAATATAGAATTTATGTTTTGGGAAATTCTTTGAGCAAAAAATCTAAAGATCTTTTTAGTCAAATTCCAGATGTATCATTAATTAATCTTCATAAAGTTTTTTCAGATTTTGAAGGTACGCACGGTCATGTTAGCGCTGCAGCGCTTCTAAAATTTAAGTTAGCTGAAATGTTTCCTCAGTATGATAAAATGTTATATCTTGATACGGATATGATTATTCAGAAAGATTTATCTGAGTTGTTTAATGTACAATTAGGAAATAAATATGCAGCTGTAGTTAAAGATATGAAAGGAATGGAGCATTTTGCTTGTCATATGAGGTTGCAACTTAAGGCTTATTTTAATTCCGGTATGATGTTGTCTAATTTAGAAAAAATGCGTCAGGATAATATTTCAGAGAAGTTGATTGATTATAAAAAGAATAAAGATGTAAAAAATTTTATGGATCAAGATTGCTTAAATGTGGTATTTAATGAAAATGTTATATATTTACCATGCACATACAATTATATGCCAGGTAATCTGTTATCATATTCTAATGAAAAAATTGCTGATTTTTATGGAATTGCGGAGAATCTTATTCCCGATTTTAATAAATATGCCTATATTATACATCTGAGCGACAAACGAAAGCCCTGGAAATACAAATCTGTTTTTGGGGTTGATTTATGGGCTAGATATTATTATATGTCTCCTTTGAAAAATAAAAAAATTCAGTATATAAATGCCGAAACAGAAAAAAGAGGGATATTTGGTATTCCGTTGTTTGGTACATTAAGGGCGGTTAAGAAAAACGGTAATTTGAAGATAAAGAAATATTTTCTGGGTATTCCGTATTTTTATAAAGAAAAAGCTGCTTATAAGAAAATTTATCATATTTTTGGTGCTGAATTCACT
>CAYXBH010000072.1:0-5526 GCA_964463185.1 uncultured Azospirillum sp.
AAAGGCTTTAGCGATTTTCCGCAAAGCCTTGAAAATCAATGGTGCCAACAGAGAGACTCGAACTCCCGACCCACTGATTACAAATCAGTTGCTCTACCAACTGAGCTATGTTGGCAAACAACGGAAACCTTATATAGTGTACCTTTTTGAATGTCAATAAATTTTTTGTTGTTTGTTTATATTTTCTATATTTATAATTGGTTAATATTGATTTAAGGGCAAAACATATTTATAGTTTAAAACTACGTTTATGGAACAGAGTTAAAGTAAGTTAAGAGACTTATTGTACTGCTCAGGTGGTAAAGTGTTCTAAATTCTTTTTCTCTTTTTGCAGTTCTTTGTTTTCAAGGGCCTGCTTAAAGCTGCCTAATTTGACGGCTTCTGTATAAAAATTGATTTTGTAATTGATTCTTTTCATGTGTTTGTCTAAGACGGCCATTTGTTTTTCCAGGTTTTCTTTTTGTTGTTTGAACATATTCAGCCTTTGCTGCAGGGAAGAATCGCCCTCGCGGTACCAATCGATGTACTGTTTGATGCTTTTGAGCGACATACCCACCCCTTTCAGGCATTCGATCATCTCCAGCCAGCCGATGTCGCTTTCGGTATAAATCCTCAGTCCAGCGCTGTTTTTCCTGACAAAGGGTAGCAGACCTTCTTTTTCATAGTAGCGCAGCGTGTGGGTGGTGAGTCCTGTTTTTTTGGCAACTTGTCCGATTGAGTATCCCATTTTTCTTTCCTTTTAATTTTACAAGTTATGCGTAAAAAGAACCGGTGTCAACGAAATAATTTGTGTTTGAGTGAACTCTACTTGTAAAGTGCCGGTACGGCAGTAATCGTTGCTTTTTCCGCTTTTGCAAGTAGACAGGAAAACTCCGGTCGAAACCGGAGTTTTCTTTTGAAATTACTGTTTATCGTTTTCGGCATAAGGCACTTTTTGGGCAATAATTTTTTTGATTTCCTCTGCGTCTTTAAAGTCTACGATCTTATAAAGCGGGATTGAAAAGGCGCCGAAGCCGCAGTTGTGCTTTTGCAAAAAATTATATTTGTATTTGATGTCTTTTTTGGGGATTAGGGAAATAATACGATATTTCCTCAGACCGCAGCGAACGTCTTTTTCTTCCGCCTTTTCAATGTCTTTCCAGGCCAAAGGACGGCAACTGTCGATAGTGATTTCTTTGTCATTGATAACCGCCAGGCGGTGTTTTAACAGATATTTCCAGCTCCAGGTCAAAATCGAGAAGATGACGACAGCCCACAAAACCTGCATTTGCCACCAATAGGCCAGACAAGGGCACCTGATGCTGGCATATATCATAACGATGAGAAGGACGGCGTTTAAAATCAGCCAGCCGTTGATTGGATCAAAATGATAATAAAATGTTTTAGTTTCTTTCATTGCGGTACTCCTTGATATTTTGTTATAAAAAATTTTGTATGTGAATTTTCTATATATGAATTGTACATTTTAGAGTTTGCTCTAAGTCAAGAGTTTTTGTATTGCAATTTTAAAATATTTTAATAAATTAGGGATTGCCGTGGTTGTGTTGCAGAAAAAGTGCTTTAGTTTAGCGGAGAATGTAGATGAACAATATATCGTGGTGTCGGTTGGTGCCGGCGGTCGGAAGGTATTTTTTTGTAAGTGGGCTGTTTTTACTTGCTGTGCGATCTTTTACAATAGAGATTTTTGCCATTCCTCCCGAAAATAACTACATAGCACCGGCCGGGCAGGTTATGGAGCCGGAAGTTAAAAGTTTTTCGTTTGCGGTTGCATCGGATACGGGAGCAAAGAATGCGCCGATTGAGCGGATTGTCAGGGAGGCGCAGGCCGGAGGGAGCAGTTTTTTGCTTTATCTTGGCGATTTGGTTCGTTACCGCAATATCAGTCATTTCCGCTGGATTGTTTCGGAGCTTGATGAGAAGCTGAAATTTCCATTTTATATGATTCCCGGCAATCATGAAGTTGCAAGCCGTTTTGGAAATGATAATAAGTATTTGTATAGAATGATTTTCGGGCCGCTGTACTACTGGTTTTCGTACGGCGAGGTTATGTTTGTTGCCCTGGATTCCTCAGAAGGGCAGTATGGCGAGGCGCAATTGGAGTGGCTGGAGGATATTTTGGAGAAAATTCGTCCTCATTTTAAATATTGTGTAGTTTATACCCACGTGCCACCGGTTTCAAATCCGTCTTGGAGGAAGAAGATATTTACCGGGCCAACGGTCGAAAAACTTGGGGATATTCTGAAACGTCATAATATCAATCTGATATTGGCTGGGCATGTTCATCAGTATTCTGAAAGTTCGGTCTGGGGAATTCCCCTTGTTACCCTAATGTCTTCCGGACAGAAGATACGCTCTGATATCAGGAAGTATGGTTATGTTACGGTAGAAGTGACGCCGGACGGTATCGGCGGGGTTATGCCGCATTATCTGAAAGACAATATGGAAAACGAGAATGAATATGTGGAACGGCTGTTCAGCAACATCCTGACAGATGATCGTTTTTTGGTCATCTGTCTTTTTCTGGTGTTTGCCGGTGGGTTGCTGATGATTGTCGGTTTGTTTATTTCCCGCGAGCGGTGATTTTCTGCCGTTTATAAATATAGTGGCTGCCGATCCGATGGATGACTCGGAAATATCCGAAGCTGACAACGGCGGAACCTCCGATCCAGGCGATCGGGCTGGCGTAACAAATGCCGAGATAGCCGAACCTGACGGCCAGGTAAATGGCGGCAAATGCCCGGAGCAGCAATTCGATAAAACTTGAAACCATCGGGATGACTGCTCTTCCCATGCCCTGCAGTGAGTTTCTGAAAATGAAAATCTGCCCAAGGAAGAAATAGAACAGGATACTGATATGCAGATATGTCCGCGCGATATCAATGACATTGTGGTGATCGTCGGATACAAAAATTGTGATTACGTCGGTTCCGTAAAGGTACATGACTGCGGCCAGAACAATGCTTAAGATGAGGGATATCATTGAGCATTCAAACACGCCGCGGCGTATCCGTCCGATCATGCCGGCGCCGAAATTTTGTGCGACATAGGTGGCCATGGCAACGCCAAAAGATACCATTGGTTGGGTGGCCAGTTGTTCCACCCTCATTGCGGAAGTAAATGCTGCGATTGTATCCGGGCCAAAAGAATTGCAGACGCTTTGCGTGATTGCGGAACTGACGGCGATGATGGAAAACTGAAGGGCCATTGGAACGGCAACTATCAAGTGTTGTTTGCAAAATTCCCAGTTCAATTTCCAGTCTTCTTTTCGAGGGTGGAGAATCGGATATTTTTTGCCAATGTAAATTAGGCAGCAGATGACGGAAACAGTCATAGCACAAACGGTGCCGAGTGCCGAACCGGCAACCCCGAGGTGGAAATGGTAAATAAACAGGATATTGAATGCGATATTTAAAATTGTGGTTACAATCAGGAAATAAAGCGGGGTTTTGCTATCGCCCAGGGCGCGCATAAAACCCGAGAGCAGATTGAAAAACACAATCATAATCACGCCGTAGGAAATGATGGAGATGAAATTTTTTGCGTCCTGATAAATTTCTTCCGGGACGTTCATTATTTCAAAAAGAAAATCGAGAAAAAACAGCATAATGGCGCTGGCCGTTAGGGTGAAGGCGGAGCTGAGGATGGTGGCGGTGGTTACAGATCTGCGCAGCCCGTGATTGTCGTGGGCACCGAATCGCTGCGCTGTGATGACGGTCAGGCCGTTGGTGAAACCGATGCTGACCAAAACCAGCATAAAAAACAGTGGTGCGGCAACCCCTACGGCTGCAAGGGCTTTGATGCCGATCAGCCGGCCAACGATGATGATGTCGGAGATACTGTAAAGTTGCTGAAATATGTTGCCGACCAGAAGAGGAATCGAAAACTTAACGATTAGCTTCAAAGGGGTGCCAGACGTCATATCCTGCATTGATTTCACCGTTTATTCTGTATGTTGCGCGATTATCAGGGGAGGTATAATTGATTTATAAATATTGTCAACATTTATTGTAACATAAATTTAAATAGAATTTTTTTAAAAAAGTATTATATTCATTGTCAGTGGTTTAATTTATTTTGTGAAGAGTTGGTACAATGACATTAATTAATGATGAAGAATTTTCAGACGTTTATATTACTCCGCAAAAGGAAGCTTTTATCTGGAGCGGAAAAACGGCCTATGGATTAAAACCTGTTGTTTTTGACGATTATGATGAGTTTTTGGAAGCGGTCGAGAAAGGTTATGAAGGAGAGCCCAGTTATCTGATTATTTACAAAGGTTATAATTACCGTGTGGAAAAAACAAGTTCTTTGTACGGGATTCAGTATTGCGTGCGCAAAATGCCGCGGACTGTGCCCGATTTTAAGAGCCTTGGTTTCCCTCCAATTGTGGCCAGCCACATGTCTTCTCTCGGGCGCGCGACTGGTCTGCTCCTGGTGTCAGGGGCGACCGGCTCCGGAAAAAGCACGACTATGGCGGCGCTTTTGAAAGAGTTTTTGAGTACGGAAGGCGGATATGCTTTTACTATTGAAAACCCGATAGAGATGCCTCTGGACGGGATTTATGAGTGCTCGAGCGGCGATTTTGGCCTGTGCAAGCAAACTTCCGCCCCCGGTGGCATGTGGGCGGAAGGACTGAAATCTGCCTTGCGTTCGGCTCCGCGTTATATTCTGCTTGGTGAAATCCGGACGCCGGAGGTGGCCTGTCTGGCTTTGCAGGCAGCGATGTCCGGGCACCTGATCTTTTCTACCATTCACGCCAACAGTGTGCCGGATGCTGTCAATGCCCTGGTTAAATATGCGGGAGCAGGTGGTATTAGCGAAGAGATGGCATATGAATTGGTAGCCGGCAGTCTTTTGGGGTGCATTCATCAGGTTTTGGTTGGTGTTCCCAAAAAACTCAGAGTTAATACGTTGTTTACTAATCCGGATGTAACCATGCCCGATCAGGTGCGCAATATCATCAAGAGCGGTAAGTTGAATTTTGCCACGGTTATGGAAGCGCAAAACATCAAGATGATGAATGGCAAACCTTTGTTTTAGACTGAGAGAAACAGACCTGATAAAAATCCCGGGGGAAATTATCACAGCGTCTCTGAAACAACCTGAACCGAAAGACGGAACAGATTAGCGAGTGTTTTAGTGATTCTCGCATAGAACTATTATTGAAACAGGGTAAGTCTATCCTCAATAAACGTATTGAGAAGTTTATCAGTAAATCCAGGTTTTAATTTACTTCTCCAACAGCCAGTTCAGGATATTTATCTGTTTTATCCCATCATAATCAACGACAGGGAGAATATCTCTTGTCAGGAGATATTTGGGGTAATTGTCTTTAATGGATTGCAAAGATTTTAGCTCTCTTTTCAAAGTTTTGAGTGTGAAACCTGATAATATTCAATACTGTTTTGTTTGAGGGCAACGAAATCAACTTCCAGGTTGTTGTTTTTGCCAACAGATGGAAATATTGGAGATGAAACATTAGCACATATTTTAGAAAGAGTGTTTGGATGTATAGTTGTTGCTTCT
>CAYXBH010000073.1:0-5417 GCA_964463185.1 uncultured Azospirillum sp.
TTTTTGCTTTTCCCACATAAGAACGCTTTCGTCCGTTCTTCGGATACATAACGGAAGACAAGTCCCCCGGTGACTGGAGAAGCCTCTGTCAGAACGGCATTAATCATATCTCCCAGAGCAAATTTCAAGTGGCTTTGTTTTCCCTTGAGGCAACAGCCGGCATCAAGAAGCTGATAATAATCGGCCGGTAGCGAACGCATGGGAATCAGCCCTTCGGCGCCGATCTCTTCTATTCTGACAAAAATTCCGGCATCGGTCAATCCGCTTATTTTAACTTCAAATTCCGATCCCGTTAGCGGTTGCAGATAAAGCGAGAGATAGCGGGCTATCAGCTCCCGTTCGGCCGCGGCGGCGGTTCGTTCGGTCGTGCATAAATGTTCGGCCGTTTCCGCAAAAGCGCACGGTGAGGGCAGTTCGTCTGTTTGTTCTGACAGCCGGCAAGCGTTGGATAGCGCCCGGTGAACTAAAAGGTCGGCATAGCGACGGATCGGCGAGGTAAAATGCACATATTCTTTTAAACCAAGGCCGAAATGTCCGATGTTCTGCGGGCTGTATTGTGCCTGACATTGCAACCGGAGAATTAAATTGTCAATTCCCACCGCATTTCCTTTTTTCCGGCAAAGCTCAAGAATACGGTTGAAGTGTTTGGGCGTGAGAGCTGACCAGGGCGGAAGTTTTAATTTAAACTTTTCAAGCAATGGTTTGATTTCCGAAAGTTTTTCTTCCTGGGGTTTATCGTGTACACGGTACATGACAGGCTGTTTTGTTTTCTGCAGTTGGCGAGCGGCGGCCACATTGGCAGCAATCATAAATTCTTCGATAATTTTATGGCTGGTCAGTGCTTCTCTTTTTTCAACCGCTACCACGTTTCCCATTCGGTCGAGGCGGATTTTGATTTCAGTTGTTTCCAACTTCAGGGCTCCGCGTTCCGTGCGTGCCTTAGACAGCGCCAGATAAGCCTCATAAAGTGGACGGATGGCTTTGTTGAAAAGCTTTTTAGTCTGACTGTTAAAACTGCCGTTGAGTGCAGCTTCCGTTTCCTTATATGTCAGTCGTGCGACAGATTTGATAACAGCCCGCCGAAACTGCCAACCGAGCAGGGCGCCCCCGGGTGAAATCTGCATCAGGCAGGCAATCACAGGTCTTTTGACGCCGGGGTTAAGCGAGCACAGGTTGTTGCAGAGTATTTCCGGTAACATCGGTATCACTGCCTGCGGTAGATAGACGGAATTGCCGCGTCGGCAGGCTTCCCGGTCAAGTTCGCTACCTGGGCGGACGTAAAAAGACACGTCGGCAATGGCTGCAATCAGCTCAAATCCGTATTCCGCCGGCCTTGCATAGACGGCGTCGTCAAAATCTTTGGCATCGTCACCGTCAATGGTAACCAGGGGTAAAGCTGTCAGGTCAAGGCGTTCGGGCGACAAAAAATCGGGAAAATCCCGGCATTCTTTTAATGTTTCACGGCTAAAAACGTTTGGCAGTTTATATTTTTGCGCAATCAGCAGGTTGTTTAATTTATCCATCGTAAACGGGCCGTGGTTTTTTACCACCGAAACATGGCGCTCACGTCTGCACCTGGCAATTGTTATTTCCGCAAAGTCGCCGTTTTTCAGATCCTTGACAGCGCCGAGGGAAACGGGTTTTGCTCCACGTTCGGAGGGCAATAGAAAACAGTTACCGTTTTCCCGTTCGATAACGCCGAAAATGGTTTCGCTGCTTTGTTCCGCCGTGCCGATGCGCGAAAAAGGTTTAACCGCGTATTCTCCGGCATTTTTAATCAGCTTTCCCAGAAATTCGTCCCCCTCATCAAGAGCGGACAGACGCCGGCTACGGCAGACAGGAAACAGATGCCCGGAATATTTTTTATCCGAACACCGGGCAAGCGGTTCTCCGTCCTTGTCTTTGCCGGCAATTTTAAACGGAAGATAAGCGGCGGTGTCGTTACTTTTCCTTTTCATGGGCAGAACTCTGCGATAAGGGCCGTATGGTCAGAAGGTTTGGCTGCCAGTCGAGGACTCTTGTCAACATTGCAGGAAAGCAGCCGGTCAGCCGCCGGCGCATTCAAAAACAGATAATCAATCCGCATTCCGAAATCTGCAGCCAGGGAATTACCCGTATAATCCCAAAACGTATAGCCGGGATCTTTCTGATGCAGGGTGCGGAAAGCATCATAATAGCCGCCGTATTGTAGCATTTTTAGTCTTTGGCGCACTTCCGGTCGGAACAGGGCGTTGTTAAGAAACGGTTTGGTATCATAAACGTCATTTTCCGTCAAGATAACGTTAAAGTCGCCACCGAGAACAACCGGACAGGAAAGTTTTTGCAGATTTTCAGCATGGCGGAGAAACGCATCCATCCAGTTTAGCTTGTATGTGTATTTGGATTGGTCGGCGCTGTTATTGTACGGCGGGTTGCCATTTGGCAGATAAACGGAGGCAGTCCGCCAGAGCATGCCTCTGACAGCAATTTCCACCTCCAGATATCGGGCATTTTCGTCCTCAAAACAGGGCAATCCTTCGCGCATAACGTAGATCGGATGTTTGCTGAGAATAGCTACCCCGTTATAGCTTTTCTGTCCCAGAATTTTAGCCTCGTAACCGGCCGCGCGGAGTTCAAAAAAAGGAAAATTATTGTAATCACTTTTTATTTCCTGAACCAGCACAACGTCCGGCACCGCTTTGACGAGCCAGGCCGTCAAGTTTTCTGTCCTTGCGTTTACAGAGTTCAGATTATAGGTGGCAATTTTCATAAATTTAGACCTTTACTATTTAGCTTTTTATAATGTATATTAGTTTTGAATTGATTAAAAGCTAAAAAAGTGCTTTATTTATAACTATATTTAAGGCTGGAAAAACAGGAGAAAAATAATGCTGAACAGTTTTCCGGACAATTTCCGAATAGGCGATGACGAAGATGTTTTGGATGAGTTCCGCCGGAAACAGGCCAATTTTGATTTAGAGGAAAAACGAAACGAAATCAATAATTCGCGCAGTCTTTTCATTGGCGCGCTGGCCGGACTGGCGATGGCAGCCGTTGTCGGCTGGTTTGTACTGGCACCGCAATATCGGAACAATAACGAGGAAAACATACCGGTTATCCGCCGGCCGCAGGAAGAGATCAAAATCCAGCCTGCCGACCCTGGCAACATAGATATATCAAATCAGGAAAAAACCGTTTATGACATTATTGAACGCAAGCCCGAAAATGCGGAGGAGGCTAACGTGCTTCCGCCGGCCGAACAACCGGATGCGGCGGCCATCGAAGCACTGATCGGCGAAGTGGCCGTTCAGGAACAAAATCCGGTGGCAGAGGAAGAGCCTACTATTAAGGTGGAATCTCTGGTTGCACCGGTAAAAGAAATGGTGCCGCCGATAGCGGAAAAAGCAGAAACAGCCTTGCCGTTAGCTCCGGCCTCCGCCCCGGTTAATGCGGAGAAAACCGAAACCGCGCCTGAAAAAACAAAGCAAGAAGAAACTGTCTCGGTTCCAAAGCCGGAAAAAGCAGAGAATGCCAAACCTGCCGTTGCAAAACCCGCGATTGCTGAAAAAGAAAAAATGGCAGCAAAAACTGCAAGTGCCCCGATAGCCAAAGGTGCCTGGCAGGTACAGCTGATGTCTTCTCCCAACCGCAAGGCGGTTGAAAAATCGTGGAAAACCATGGTTTCAAAATACGACCTGTTGTCCAGTCTGCCGTATGAAATCAGCAGCGCCGATCTGGGAGTCAAAGGAACCTACTACCGCTTAAAAGCTGGTAACTTTGCCACCCGGAAAGAAGCTGCGGATTTGTGCAATAAACTGAAAGCGGCCGGTGGCAGCTGCTTTATCGCCAGGAAATAACCATGGGAACATATATTACCATTGCCGTTACCCTATGCGCCGTTTTTCTGGCCATCGTCCTGCACGAGATAGCACATGGTTATGCCGCGTATATGCTGGGGGACGATACCGCCAAACGGGCAGGGCGGCTCTCTCTCAACCCTCTCAAGCACATAGATCCTTTCGGTTCTGTTTTTCTGCCGTTGCTTTTATTGTGGAGCGGTACTAGCCTTTTGTTCGGCTGGGCCAAACCGGTACCGGTCAGTTTTTATCGCCTGAAAAAATTTCCCCGCGATATGCTGATCGTTTCCGGTGCGGGGATTGCGGCCAACCTTGTATTGGCGTTTACGGCAGGCATTTTGTTCAGTCATGTTTCTTTTCTGCCGGATATACTGCGTTTGTTTTTTCTTTATTTTTCCGTCAGCAATCTGGTGCTGGCCTTTTTTAATCTGTTGCCGATACCGCCGCTTGACGGTTCCAAGCTTTTTTTCGGCTGGATACGCCGGCCGTGGGCGCAGCGCTATGTCGCATCCGAGCGTTACGGTCTGGCGGCACTGATTGTCATCATTGTTGTCATTCCCGTAATCGGGGCGGCGTTCGGTCTGCCGGTAATTGGTCCGCTGCGTTGGTATCTGGCTTACGTATTTTCTTGGTTTATGAACATTATCGGAGGATAACGCCATGCTGCCGATTTTGGTTTCCGTAAAAGGTATAGAGTTAAGCGATAACGAAAAACGCTGGCTGGAAAAAAACAACCCGGTCGGCGTTGTTTTGTTTTCCCGCAATATCAAAGATCTTGCCCGCCTGCGGGAGCTGACCGACAGCATCCGTTCGGCCGTCAGCAGGGATGATATTTTGATTGCCGTCGATCAGGAGGGCGGCCGGGTACGCCGTCTGAACGGGGCCGATTTCCACGCCGTGGCTTCCCAATATGTTCTCGGGCAGCTGGATGAAGAAATGTCGGCTATCCATGCCGAAATTATCAGCAGCGATCTGCAGCGGGCAGGGATCAACGTTAACCTGGCGCCGGTT
Source organism: uncultured Azospirillum sp. (assembly GCA_964463185.1). Lineage (GTDB taxonomy): Bacteria > Pseudomonadota > Alphaproteobacteria > RF32 > CAG-239 > JAFUYI01. The sequence goes on from CAYXBH010000073.1 coordinate 4,848, forward strand.
TTGGATATTGCGTATCCTTTTACCCATCCGGTTTTAAAATCGCGTTGTTTCAGCAGCAACGAACAAAAGACTGCCTTGCTCGGGAAAGCCATGATTAAAGCATATCGGCAAAACGGCATCTGTTCCTGCATCAAACATATGCCTGGCCACGGCCGGGCGGAAACGGATCCGCATCTTAACCTGCCGGTTTTAAACAACGGTCTGCGCGAGCTGTCCAAAGACTTTTTTCCTTTTATCGACAACAACGACTGTCCGGCTGGTATGACGGCGCACATCGTCGTCAGAGAGGTGGATGACGTTCTGCCGGTAACTTTAAGCAAGAAGGCAATCGATTATCTGATACGGGGAATAATCGGTTTTGACGGTCTGCTTATTTCCGATTCTATAGAGATGAAAGCCTTAAACGGCGGCATTGGAGAACGTGCGTCGGCTGCGCTGGAAGCCGGTTGCGACATTGTCTGCTACTGCAGCGGTCGGGAGGAAGAACTTGACGAACTGGCGGCAATCTGCCCGCCTGCCAATGATCGCACGCTGCAAAAGCTGGCAGATATATACAAGTTGTTTTCCCTT
>CAYXBH010000074.1:0-5405 GCA_964463185.1 uncultured Azospirillum sp.
CGCGTACATTCAAACCACATTAAAATGAGGATAGTACGTAAGGTATTAATAAAAACACTATTTTTATATCCTTTTATCAGTTGAATGACAATATCCTGCCACCGGACAATTGGCGCAATCTGGTTTTTGCGCTTTGCATATATAACGCCCAAACAGCACCAACCAGTGGTTGGCATACATCAAATATTTTTCTGGCAGCACTTTCAACAGGTCTTTTTCTACCGCTTCCACCGTTTTTCCCTGACTGAAATCAAGCCGGTGGGCAATCCGGAAAACATGGGTATCAACCGCCATCGTCGGCTTTTTGAACCATACATTGCGCAAAACGTTGGCCGTCTTATGTCCCACCCCCGGCAGACTCTCAAGTTTTTCCTGATCTTCGGGCACTTCACCATTATAATCCTGCATCAGAATTTCGCTTAAGGCAATCACATTTTTTGCCTTGTTGTTATAAAGACCTATGGTTTTTATATATTCCTTTAGTCTTTCTACTCCTAGAGCAACCATTTTTGCCGGCGTATCGACAACTTTAAACAACTCTTTGGTAGCATTGTTAACGCTTTTATCCGTACTTTGTGCCGACAACACAATTGCCACCAACAATGTAAAAGCATTTTTATATTCAAGTTCACTTGCCGGCTCCGGATTTTTGATAGCAAAAACATCAAAAATTTCTAGGATTTCTTTTTGACTTTTCATGCTTTTACACCTCCCGCTCCCACCACTTTCGGCACCATTTCGTCAAGCGGCCAGCGCGGACGCGGTTTGAAATCAAGCCCGTCAGTCAGGCCTTTGACAAAACGTTCCAGTCCCGCCCAAGCAATCATTACCCCGTTATCAGTACACCAACGTACCGGCGGTGCCGCAAATTCCAGTCCTTTTTCTACCGCCAGCTTTTCCAATTTCTGCCGCAGATAACCGTTAGCCGCCACCCCACCGGCAACCACCAGATGCCGCCCTTGGGGATATTTTCCCTGAAAATAATCGGCCGCTCTGGTCACTTTTTCGGTCAGACATTCGGCCACCGTTTTTTGAAAACAAGCACAAATATCTGCCGTATCCTTTTTAGGCAGGATAACATGCTCTATATTGCCGTCAGCATCGTAAGATTCTATAATTTTACGCACGGCCGTTTTCAGGCCCGAAAAAGACATATTACAATCCCCAGAACCTCGCAGAGGATGAGGTAGCACAAAACGATTTACATTACCGGTTGCTGCTGTTTTTTCAATCATCGGTCCACCCGGATAACCAAGCCCCAGCATCTTTGCCACTTTGTCAAAAGCCTCGCCAGCCGCATCGTCAATAGTAGTTCCCAAACGTTCATAGTCGCCGACACCTTTAACCACCAAAATCTGACAATGTCCACCTGATACCAAAAGCAAAAGATAGGGATATTCAACATCATTGGTCAACCGGGTAACCAAAGCATGCCCCTCCAGATGATTAACGGCCACAAATGGCTTGTTTAAGGCCAACGCAAAAGCTTTGGCCGCCATCACACCAACCACCACCCCACCGATCAAACCAGGACCAGCAGTTGCCGCCACCGCATCAATGTCTTCCGGCCGGATACCGGCTTTATGAAAAGTGTGCTCGATAATATCATCAATATGATCAAGATGGGAGCGAGCGGCAATTTCCGGCACCACCCCTCCGTAAATCCTATGTTCTTCCTGCGAAAGCACCATTTCGGCAAGAATTTCCTTTTTTTCGTTAACCAGCGCAGCAGCCGTTTCATCACAGCTGCTTTCAATTCCAAAAACAATCATTATTTAATCTTTGATAAATTTTTAACCTTTTGGCAATTACTATAAACCATAAAATAGAATATTACAAAGGAAAATAAGCAATGGCAAAAGATAAATCTGACATCTCCCAAAAACCGAACAACATACCTGTTCCCAACAAAAAAGAGAAAAAATGTTCCGTACAGGCTTCCGTTCCTGCATTGTCTATAACGCTAATAATTGCCGCCGGCGTTCTGGCCACCACTGTTTATTATGAAAGAATGATTTTACCCGAAAATAAACCGCTACCACTAAAAACACAAACGGAAATACCGACGCACATTCCGGTAGTTTCTCCTACTCCAAAAGCGACTCCAACAGAAAAACAGGCAAAAAAGAAAACTTCCACAGCCCGTCCGCAAGAACCAGTTACCGAAATCAAATATGTTATCCCTGAAAGCATCAGTAATGCCATTAACCGCCTCTATGATAAAGTCGGCAAAATGGAAAACCTGACCAACCAATACATGAATATTAAAGCTGATTCTTCGGCCGTCATCAGTATGGGAGAAAGACTAGACGAACTGGAAAAAAGAACAACAAAACTTGCGCAAATTTCAAATGATGGGGCTTTGATACTAACGGCCGCCATAATGATAAAGGAAAACGCCGCTACCGGACAATCGGTACGCTTTGAAGCAGAAATATTAAAACAACTGGCCGCCGCCCAACCGGAAATAGAAAATCAAATAAATTACATTTACAACAACTCTTCCCACCAATACCCTTCCGACAAAAACCTTATCTCTGAATTTAACCAAATCAGCGACCACATTATTTCCGATTTCAACCACCGGGGAAACTGGAAAGACCGTTTATTAAGAAAAATCAAAGAATATATCCGTATTTCAGGAACCGAAAGCGAAGATCGGGAAATCAAAGAATTAAAGAAAATCGGAAAATTTGTTAACGAAAAACAATTTGCCATCGCAGTAGAAATACTTTCTCAGGTAGAAAACAAGCCTCTGCTCGCAGACAAAAAGCTCGCCCGCTGGTATGCGACAACTGATTCCAAACTGAAATTTAACCGCGCGCTTTCAGATATTTCCATCTATTCGTTGGCATTAATGAAAACTGAAAAACTAAAAACTATATCTCTCCCCTGAACAAATTGCTGAAAACTGGTGGAAAGAATATGAAAAAGAACCAGAAACCCTTACCAAAATGGGAGAAATTAACACTCTGGCAACTGCTTTCAATACTAATATCGATTTTTTCCAGCAACAACCTGCAGGCAAGAATAAATCAGGCGGGCATATACCTAACCGAACTGGAAAACATTCCAACCCGCAGTATCCGCCGTCCAGAATATATCCTCCGTGGCATTTTCCGCTGCCATTGCGGAAGAATGAACGGCCAAAGATCCCGAAATTTACCAATAGATGAAAAACCTGCAAACTCTAGATGGGAGCACAAACGGGGATTATCCAATACCATGTCACTGACCGGCATCAAAAGAGGTATAGCCCATGTTACTTCTCTCCCCGCTTTACAGGCAAAACAATTTAAAAAAAAACACACTCTCTCTTTTGACGAAAACGGTACCTTAAAACCAGCGTACCAGATCGACCGCCCCAGGTAAAAGACCTCCATACATTGGATCATTGAATTTTCCAAAGGAGACAGTCTGGAAATTGAGGGAAAAACTTTCACCTGTCCAAAGTCAAACCATTTTATTGCCACCTATGATCCGGTACTGTTCAATCTGGTAATAAACCCGCATTTTACAGACTTTACCTGCCACGAACCAATCGACTACATTATTCTTTCCAGTTACCAAACCTTAAACAGAACTATACCCATTATTGAAAAAAAACACGGCCGGTTATCCATCTGGAAATAGCTTCTACACAGGACAAGGCCATCCGCGAAAGCATTGCCAAACTAATTATGCCGCTTGCCGATTCCACTGGCTTAAACGAACGCGAAGCAATCGACCTTCTGGAGGTTCTAAGACAGGAAACACTAGCTGAAGAATCCCGCCGTCAACCCTCACCGAAAAATATATTTAAAGCTCTTGCTACAATAAAAAAGAAACCTGCTGCCCACACATCCAGCTACATATGTCCGGGCTTTACGGCATGATTCCGGCCACCACCGCGGCTGCTTCCAAAGCACTAACCGGACATTACCGTGATTTAACAGTAGCTACCGGTATGCCAATTAGTCAATGCGGAATTGAAGAATTAAAAAAACTGTCTGCTTTTCTGGCTAACAAAAACTTTTTAACGATCGGACTGGGATCTTATTCGGACTGCGACGCCATAGCCATTCCTGCTATAATCATAGAACAACCCAAAACCCTTGTCGACATAGGCGATACAATATCGGCTTTTTCGCTTTTAGAAGCGCATTAAATTTTAAGCTTTTGGTTCTTCCTCTTTGACTGCTGATTCTACCAACCAAAGAGCATTTTTGAGCTTACTTTTCAAAAATTCCTGATGTTCAGCTTCTTCCTCCGACGTCACGGCAAACACTCTCAATGGGCGCATTTTCTTTTCTGCGGAAAAAATAATCCCACCGGCTTCATGAACAGATTTTTCTTCCCCTTCCGTCTTAAGCAGCATGGAAGGTTCAGCACCACCTAAAAGCTCCAGATAGACCTCAGCTAGCAACTCCGCATCAAGCAAAGCGCCATGTTTTGTACGGTGGCTGTTGTCAATATTAAACCTCTTACACAGCGCATCAAGGTTGTTTTTGGCACCCGAAAACTTCCTGCGGGCAATTTCCAACGTATCAACCACCCGATCCCATTGGTATTCAGAATAACCAAGTTTTTTTAACTCAAAATTGATAAACTTAATATCAAAAGAAGCGTTATGAGCAACCAGAATACCATCATCACCTATAAACTCTATAAAAGCGGCTGCTACTTCGGCAAAAACCGGATAATCTTTCAAAAATTCTTCCGTCAACCCGTGTACAGCCACAACTTCTTCCGGCACGCTGCGTTCTGGATTGATATATTGATGATAAGTCCGCCCGGTTGGAATATGGTTAATCAGCTCAACCGCACCAATTTCAACCAGCCGATCACCATTTTCAGGCGACAGACCAGTTGTTTCTGTATCAAACACAATTTCCCGCAAAGCCGTTTTCATTTTTATCCTTTCTCCAATTCACCAAGCAAAGCAATCACTTCTGTTTTTAATACATTAATAGGTTTATCGGTGTCAATAACCGCATCTGCCATTTGTTTTTTCTTCTCGTTACTCATTTGCACGTCGTTTATCTTGTCAAAATCATCTCCGTTGACATGATCCCGTACCATCACCCGTTTTTTCTGAATTTCATAAGCAACATCAGCCACAATAATACGGTGGCAGTATATATCCCACTCCATTTCAAAAAGCAGCGCCACATCAATAAAAAACAAAGCATCGACCCTACTGTTATAGCGGATAACAGATTTCAAATAGCTGCGTAAAAACGGATGTATCATCGCCTCGAGTTTCTTAAGTTGTTGGCGATCGTTAAAAACAATATTGCGCAATTTGCGCTTATCAACCATCCAGCCTTCTGTCGTTTCCGGAAAAGCTTTTCTAATTCGGTTAATAAAGTTTTTATTATAATACAGGCGTCTAACCCATGCATCAACATCAAACACTACATATC
>CAYXBH010000075.1:0-5373 GCA_964463185.1 uncultured Azospirillum sp.
TAAAATATAGAGAGGCCTTTTTTAGGTCGTATTAAAGAAGTATGCGGAATTGCTGAAGTTCACATAATTGCTTTTTTTCAAAGGATTATTGACTTCGGAAATAATTATTTATATGATTCCGCTAAATATTAAATATAGACGGTGGTATAGTAGAAGCAGACGAAACCTTTCTATTTTATTCGATAATATGGCTTCAATATTGGTTGTTCTAATTCTACCTCTGCCATAAATATCTGATATTATATTTTTATCTCTGTCTATTGCTACCAAAATACCAACCTGTTCGTGAGATTGTCCCCTATAATTACTAACACCACCTCTTTTTCTTCCTTCTATACCCTCAATACGTTTGCCCTTGTGTGAATTTAACATAAGAAAATTCATTGATGATAACAGATTCTTGCTCTGCTTATCGCAGATTTGCTGAAAACCATAATCTCAAATTAAAACAAATACCGAGCGGGCATCATTCACTTGGTAAATATAACATCAACCGCATCAACTCATATCATAGTGGTTTAAAGAAGTTTATTAAAAGGGTTAATGGTATAAGCACTCGTTATCTTGATAATTACTTGAATTGGTTTAAGTGGATTAAATCAGGAATGGATAACAATTTGTTGGTTAAAGACTGCTTATTGGGATGTTGATAATACTTAAAATAAACGAGCGTTTATTAAAGAAGACAATTTGGCCAACCTGATTAAAAGTACCAAAAGTCAAAAAGTGTTGGAAGCGGATATGCTTAAAGAGTTGGGGAAAAGTGCGTGTCTGGGCGACAGCTATATGGGTGTTTTGTGGTAAATTTCCAAGGAGTTTAAAGACAGCGCATCTGCGTTTTGTATTGTTGATGGTAGCCATGTCATATATGGTACACTGGCATGCGGCCTGAGGTGATTGTATAATCAGCAGTTTATCCTTTGTGGGCAGAAATTTATTCTTGCGAGGTCATGCCGTTACGGTGGTCCTGTTCTGTGCCGGATTTCTGATTAGATGGAAAGGAAGTTTTTTGAAAAGTCTTTCGGTTGATGCCGGTGGATTTTTTTATTAGAAACAGTCTTGACTTTAGACAAAAAATGGTATAGCTTTTTTTTAATTAGAAATTTTTAATCGTTATTATATGGAATGGATTGTTATCTTAGTGGCCTGCTGTGCCGGAATTTTGGTTTGCTGGCAAAGTCGCAGGATTTTTGAAAACAAGGCCGCCCGGATAGAGAAAAAATATCGACGGACGGTGATGACCAGTTGTGCGTACGGCGAAACGCTTTTGGATACAATCAACCAAATGGCGGATTTGTTGTCGGAAGAAAGCAAGCGTGAAGTGCGGGAAAAAGCTGCAGAGCGCAGAGCAATAGTCTATGACTGCGCAAAAAGCGACTCTACCGCGGGCGAAATGATGGCGTGCGATGATGTGGCCGAGTTATTTACTAAAAAACTTTCAGTCTATGGAAAGGCTTAAATGTTCTGATGAAAAGAAAGCGGCGCTCGAAATTCGGGAGAGACAGGTAATTGCAGCGCTTTGTTCTGCCCATCCTTCCGCAGAGGAAGTGCATTGGTACGAGGAACAATTAAAGCTCTTTGAGAGCGATGATCCGGATGTTGTCTTTAAGGCGATGGATAATATGATTGCCGGTTATCAGGCTGCGTTATCCCGTTAAAAACAAAAGGAGTCCTTCAAAAAGGGCTTCTTTTTTGTGTTTTAAAAGGATTCCTCTCTTGCTTTTGTTTGAAAAGCTATTTATCGTGATAGTAATAATCAGCAAATATATGGGAGGAGAATTATGCAGAAAACTGTTTTGAGCCTGGTTGCTGCCGCTACTTTGCTTGCCGGTTGTGCAACAGACCCCTATACGGGTGAAAGTAAAGTTTCCAAAACCGCATGGGGAGCAGGCATTGGAACCGCGGTTGGTGCCGGTATCGGTGCATTGGTTGGTGGTGAAAAAGGTGCGTTGATTGGTGCCGGTGTTGGTGCCATTGGCGGAGCTGCTACTGGCGGTTATATGGATTTACAGGCACGTAAGCTGCGGCAGGAACTGGTTGGAACCGGTGTGCAGGTGGCGGAGCTTGAGAACGGACAGGTGCAGTTGCTGATGCCGAGTAACATTACCTTTGATTTTGATTCCGCTGTTTTTAAAACCGGTTTTAACAGCACGCTTGATTCGGTGGCAAAGGTTTTAAAAGAATATGATAAAACACAGGTGGTTATTGCCGGTTATACTGATAATGTTGGTACTGCCGCTTATAACAATCAGTTGTCGCTGAAACGGGCGCAGGCAGTTTCGGATTATCTGGTGTTGCGCGGTATTTCTCCGGTAAGAATAAATGTTTATGGTTATGGTTCACAGTATCCGATCGCTTCCAATAGCACCGAAGCCGGCCGGGCTCAGAACCGCCGGGTAACAATTACGTTGCAGCAGATGTAATTTTTTAATGCTAAGGGGCTCTCAGGAGCTCCTTTTTTGTTTTTGGCTGTATAATGTGTTTGTAAGAAAACGATGCCATAACCAATTATTAAGAGCACTTTCCACCAGACTGCCCTCAAATGATTTCTTCCTTTGTTCCCTTCTTTTTTGAGGGGGTAGAAAAAGCTCCCCGGAAGGGAGCCGAAATATTTTTTAATAATTGAAAGTATAACGGAGACCGACAGAATATTCGTTCATGTGGTCAAGACCGTCAATTTTGTTGAATTTGACATAACGGGCCAGTAGTTGTGCCGACCAGCTTTCATTAATATGATATGTCAGCCCGCCGCCGAAACGGTAGCCCCATCCCCGATCTCGTCTGTCTTTTGCGTTTCGGTAGTCGTGTTTAAAAGCATATTCCCCGATGCCGATGGTTGCTGTCGGAGCCAGGTATTTTTCATTGCCAAGTGGTAGACAGGTCATAAGATCAAGTCCGTAGGCCTGAAATTCGGAGTTTTTCATATTGTCTGATGAGTCGAATTTGTGTTTGTCCGAATATTGGTAGAACAGTTCGGTGCTGAAATATTTATTGTACACCGATCCGATGTTAAACGAACCGGAGTTGTGGTAGGCGTGTCTGTTTTGGGCTTGGACTTCTCCGTATGCGTAGTTGATGCCGATGTAGGGTTTATAATCGTTTTCGACGGCGCCGGCGGTAGGGGGCGCCAGGCAGGCAGATATGGCAAGCAGCGCAACTGTGGTTATTTTTTGCATTTTTGTTCCTTTCTTTAAGACTTTTTAATATAATCTAAGCTAGGATTTGAGAAAGTAAAGTAAAAAAATAAATATTCCGCAAGGGAGTATCAATGATGAAAAGGCAGGAAAGAGAAGACGGTTATACTTTGGTTGAGTCGATTATGTTTATAGGCGTTGTTTGTATGCTGTCAATAGCTATTATCGCATTGGTCAACAGCATGCTTGACAAATATCGGATGAGCAGGGTAACCCAGCAGATCGTTGATATCCAGAAGAATATAAATTTTCGTTTTTCTGCAGCTGAAAATTATAAATACCTTACCCTAAAAAATCTGATTGAGGAAAAAATCGTGCCCGGCGACATGGTGGTTGGCGATAAGATTTATCATGCCTACAAAGGAGAGGTAACCATAAAGTCGATAAATGAAGACCGTATTTACTTTGTTACTTTTAACAAGCTGCCGTATAATGCCTGTGTTGAATTGGCCATGGTTGATTGGATGACGGGGTATACTTCCAATCTGATGTTTATTGATATTAACGGTGTGTATGCTACCTGGCAGGAAGGGTTGCCGATGACCTATTCTGTTGCGATGGGACTCTGCGACAACGAGATGAATAACTACATCAGCTGGTATTTTCAGTAAAAACGGCTAAAAACTGGGTGAAAGATAACTTTTTTGCTTGAAGATAACAGCTGAAATTTATATATAGTTGGCTGTATGAAAAAACGATTATGACAATAAACTAAACTGGAGAGAAAATATGGTTGAAACGTCAGTAATTCTTCCCCCCGATTACAAGCCTTCGGCTGATGAGGAGTATATGAATGAAATGCAGGTTGAATACTTTCGCCAGAAACTGTTGGAGTGGAAAAAATCGCTTTTGGCGCAATCGCAAGATACGCTTGAAGATCTGCGTCAGGGTGGACTGAACCAGCCGGACGAGTTGGATCGCGCTTCTCTGGAAACCGACAAAGCTCTCGATTTGAGAACCAAAGACCGCGCCCGTAAGCTGATCAGTAAAATCAACGATGCCTTAAAACGGATTGAGGAGGGTACTTATGGTTATTGCGAAGAAACCGGTGAACCAATCGGTATTGAGCGTCTGGAGGCCAGGCCGGTGGCAACACTTTCGATTGAGGCACAGGAACGCCACGAAAGAATGGAAAAAACTTATAACGAAGACTAGAGCCGGCGTTTTAAGGTTATGGATAAAAAGGATTTTATACTGGCATCTGCTTCTCCTTACCGTCTGGCTTTGCTGGAGCAAATTGGGCTGCCCCCGAAACTTGTTTGTCCGGCGGATATTGACGAGAGTTGCCAAAAACATGAAACCCCATCGCGTTATGTTAAACGGATGGCAGTGGAAAAAGCTATCCGGGTGGCTGGGCTGTATCCGGGGGAAAATGTGTTGGCCTGCGATACGGTTGTGGTTGTTGGCAGGCGGATTTTGCACAAAGCAAAGAATGAAGAAGAGCAGACCGCGGTTATGCGTTTGGTGTCGGGCCGTGCCAGCCATGTGCTGAGCGCGGTTTGTCTTATAGACAGAAACGGCAGAAGGGCGCTGCGTTTTTCGGATTCCCGAGTGATTACCAAGCATTTGTCGGAAAAAGAAATCCGCGATTATGTTGCAACCGGGGAATGGAAAGGATGCAGCGGTTATAAAATAGAAGGGCGTTTTGCCGGGTATGTCCGGAAAATTGTCGGTTCTTATTCCGGCATTGTCGGGCTGCCGTTGTATGAAACGCAGAATTTACTGAATGGAGCGGGAATCAGATGACAACAGATACGATTATTTATGATAAAAATTCTTCAGCTGCCGGGATAGCCCTGTTGGAAGACGGCGTTTTGGCCGAACTGGAGCTTATTTGTGGCAACCAAGCTTTGAGCGGAAATGTTTATTTGGGAAAAATCAGCAGAAAGGTTGCTCTGGCCGGGGATAAGGAAGGCTTTTTCGTTAATCTTGGCGAGGGCAGGGAAGGTTTTTTAAATGCGGAAGAAAATGGTCTTCAGGAAACCAAGCTGACGGAAGGGCAGAGTATTGTTGTTCAGGTTTCTCAGGAAAAACGCGCTGAAAAACACGCCAGGCTGGTGCGGGCGGTGCAACTGGTGGGAACGTATCTGGTCTATTGTCCCTATCGTCTGCGGGTGGAGGCTTCCGCCAAAATAGAAGATAAGCAGAAAATGATCGAGTATATGGAAAAGGTCAAAGA
>CAYXBH010000076.1:0-2999 GCA_964463185.1 uncultured Azospirillum sp.
AGAAGGGTGGTCTGCTTTTCCAAATCCGACATCCGTTGGAACAGTTCCTGGCTGATAGCCGGAGAAATTTCCTCGTCAAAACCTCCCGTTGACTTTTTCGCCAAAAGCTTACCGGTTACTTCAGGCATTGTTGCCGGTGGGGTTGTCGAAACAGTTTTGAGCGGAGCTGAACCAGTACTTGCATCTGGCAGTGTTTTGCCTTCTATCGAAATGCTGATATCCTCCTGTGCAGGATCTACAGGAGCACCTGCCACCGACAACTCTGCGAGAGCAGGGAAAGGCTGTTCCTCAGTTGACCGGGTGGTACTTTCTCCACTGCCACTTTCCACCGGAATTAAATCCGTTGCCACGCTGTTTGCCGGCTGTGCCGGAGAAACCAATCCATTGCCCGGCAGGAAGACATCGCCCATCTGCTCATCAAACAGGGAAATCTCTTCCGGCATAGACGATGTATTGTCAACAGGAGAGAGTGCAATAACATCGCTTTCGTCTTCTTCCAGCGTAACAGTCTGCGCTGCAGCCTGATCAGCCAATAACCCGGCGGCAATGACAACAGCCAGACCACATAACGTATTTCTAAAACTATAATGCATAGATAGCTCCTTCATAATACCAAACACCGGTGTCGGGGTTGTATTTTATTAAATTAATTTTAAGTCCTGAAAATTTTGTTAACAAACCGCTCCATATCTCAGGGTTATAGTTTGACGAAAATTTAAACTTAACCGAACGATATACATTTTTCTGAGGAGACGTGTAACTGTCATCAGTCAGGGAAACCGTCTGGTCAATAGACTGGAAAAACTCGTTCAGATTGATTTTCAGATCCAACTGCGATTTTGTCGGTTCCGAAGGCTCGGTTTCGATTTTGCCCAAACTGAGTGCCGCCATAACAGATTTTCCGTCGTTGGAAATGGATCGTGCGGAGAAATTCAGTCCCGAAGCAGTCAATGCCTGATCCGCAATGGATATACGGCCAAACTGACGTGTCCAGGAGGTATTTGCTCCGCCTGTGGTGCAAGTAACCTCGTTGATTTTCCATCCCGGAGGCATAATTTGTACTAGATCCATAATTTTACTGCGACACCCCGAAAAAACGGCGACCGGATCTGGCAGATTTTCCCAGGGTTTCGGCTCGGGAGGAACTTCCTCGGTCTTGACCACTTTGGGCTTAATCGGAACAACCACCGGAGCTGCGGGCTTTGTTTCAAACAGGCTCATAAAAAGTTCGTAAGCAATGTAAAGAACAACAAAAGCACCCACACCGGCAATAGCATAAAACATCTTGCCACGAGTGTTGATCTTCTGCAACTTTACCTTACTGCCCCGTGCTAACAGGTCTTCCAGCTCAGGATAAAGCGTATCTTCTATATTCCATTCCGGTGGAGCTATTTTCAGCTTCCAGTCCGGAACCATCAACATGCTCATAAACTGCTTTTTGGCATCTTCTTCCGAAAGATACAACATGTCGCCGTTAGCCAGAATAACATCATCGCGTACGCAGACATACCACCAACCATTCGGAACCTTAAACACGGCTACAAAAGACGGCTGGTCGCTTAATGCAGTTGCCAGTGAAATTGCACCGACATTAAGTCCGGGTTTATATCCATCGGTGGAAACGCAGATACCAAACTGCGGAGTTTTGCCCTTTTTGACGCAATATAAGTCAGCGCCCTCAAGAATACCCTGAGAGGATTCTATAATTTCGGGCAGAGGCGTTTCCTGATTTTGCAGAGACTGCCAGAACAGACTGGTCGCAAATTCCACCCCACCGGATGTAAACAGTGTTTCCCAGTTCCGTTCCTGATCTGCTGCATAATCATCATCTGGCATTTTGGCATCGTCTAACACGTTCGTATCCTTTTTAAATGTCTAGTCGTGTACTCTAGTTTCCGGATTAAGTGGAGTTTCAAGAACTACCGGGGTTAAAATAATCACCAAGATGCTTCTTTCCTTACTAGCCGAAGCGGAACCGCCTATAAGAGAGTTTGTAGCCGAACCAACGCCACGTTTTTCCGCAGTGTTCTCAACCCTTTCGTAACCGGTCAATACCAGAGATTCACCAGATTTCATGGCAACTTCCTGCGTAAACCCTCGAGATTCAATAATTGGGTTCTGAATATATTCACCGCTTTCAGTATCCCCATCGCTACTGCCGGAGCTCATCAGGTCAACCTTTTCCAAAGCCAGCAGATCGGACAACGTCAGGTCAAATTTTACCAGCAAACGCCCATGTTCCAAAATCCGGGGCAAAATATTCATCGTAAAACCTGTTTCGATCTCTTCGGTTTCTGTCGACAGGTCATAAGTATCGGAATCACCGCTGTTGGTTTTTGTAATTTCCGAAATGTAGTTCTGTTTGGTAACCACCTGAATTGGAGCAGATTTGTTATTCAACGTGGTTACAGTGCCGCTGGTGATCATATTGGTTGTTGTCTGCGTAGACAAAGCCTGAAGGCTGCTGTTTATGTTCCAGTTTCCGGGCATAATAGTCATTGTCAGGTTTTCAACAACATCAGAACTCAATCCGGAAGTCGAACTTGCAAGCGCGACACTGGATTTTCCATCGCTAAACAGAGTGCTCAGGTTTAAGCCGAAAGAGTCTGAATCACTTACAGTAATCTGCAACACCTTAATACTGATAGCAACCTGCCTGGAAAGGCGGGCGTTTTGTTCGTTGATAAAACGAGCCACTCTTCTGATGTCGTTCGGGGTTGCCGTCAGAGAAACAATACCGTTCGTCGCATCCATCGATAGCTGCGCATCTTTTCCGATCATCGATTTGATGGAATTTTCAAGATTTGACCACAATTCCAGTTCAGCCGTGTTTGTCAAAGTCAGGGCAGACTGGCCACCGCCGCCGGAATCTGTTGAAGAACCACCGATGCTGGAGCTCAAACTCTGTTTTGTCGGCAGGCTGTAGACGACAAATGTTTTGGTGATAAACTTATAAAAATAGATTTCGTTTTTCTCGTATTTCCACCAGATGCCGAAAC
>CAYXBH010000076.1:3099-5373 GCA_964463185.1 uncultured Azospirillum sp.
ATAAACTTATAAAAATAGATTTCGTTTTTCTCGTATTTCCACCAGATGCCGAAACGGGAACCGATTTCATCAAGCAGACCGGAAAGTGGTCCGCGGTAAGAAACAAGCATTTTGGTCGGATCTGCCCAATGAGCATTCATCTGCTCCGGAGCAGGAGCGTTTTCCGCGGCGCTATCACGCAATGTTTCCTCCAGATCAGAGGAGTAACGAACCTGAATGGAGGTGATTTTATTGATCATATCGCCAACTTCATACAAAGTAATCGGACGGTTGCTGATCAGCGTAATTCCTTCTTTGGTTTCGAGATAAGCAGGGATCGGCGCACCTTCATATTCGACAACACTCTTGTCCCCGAGCCATATTTCGTTTTTTACCCGGACAACATCATCCGGAGCCGTTTTGGTTGGCGCTTTTGCTTTTTCCTTTAACGCAGTCGTAACTTCAACTTCACGTTCAAGAGTTGCGTCCATGCTGGTAGCAACAGAACAAGCTCCAATCAGGGCAACCAGGCCCAAACCCAAACTGCATTTTATCCAATTATTCATACGCATTCTCATCCTCCATGGTCTCAACTACCAAGACGCGGTTTCCTTTATAAAACGTTGCAATCGGAGCCGGCCGTGCCCGGGCAAAAGCTCTGATTAAAGCCGAACTGACATCGGCAAAACGCCCCCTGAACATAGCACCGGCCGTTAAAGTGTAGTTACGGTTGCTGTTCCAGATCAGACGCCAGCCTGCCCGATCACACCATTCTGTTAAAAGCAGCTTCAGGCTTTTTCCTTCTTCGGCCAGCCAGTCTTCAACCGGATCGTCGGCACTATAACCTTCTCCGCTGCCACCAACATCGGAACCTTCACCAACATCCTGATCCTGTTCGACAACTTCTTCCTCATAATCAATGACCTCGCCGTCAATTGAAGGTGGAATTGTCGCCGACATATTACTTCCCGCACCGGCCTGAACCACCAGATGATCTCTGGGTATTCTTTCGCCATATTCGCGATAATCGGCAGCTACCTTTGTATAATTTACAAATTCATCTTCAGCGGCACACCCCGTAACGCCCGGTGTGGGATATTGTCCGGCCGGACAAGTTTGCTGAACGGTAGATCCCGGAGCAGCTTCTGCACGGGCATAATCATATTGATAATCGCTGTTGCTGACGCAACCCGATAACAGCAGAACTCCTAAAAAACCGGCTGATAAAAGAAATTTGTAGTTCATTTTTCTGTTTCCTAAGCTGTTTTTATACATATTTTTAACCTATCATACATACTGAAAAAAAATAATCAAGCAGATATTCTACCACGATTGGTAATACAAATTCCGTCTGTTATTGTCTTTCTGTATATCGTTGTTAACGTTTTCATTGATCCGCAGTGTCCTGAGGATAAATGAATTTGGCTCCCGGGATGTAAATACTGTGTTAATTTTCCCGTATCCTACTCCTTTATTAGTTAAAATATTATGTAGCAAATTTAATCTTCTTTGCTGCAAATCAAAGGAACTTGTGCGGTCAATTCTGATTTCCAGAATAACAGAAGGATCTTCTTTTACCTTGTTGGCAAAAGCCTCAATCCATCTTAACGTTGTCCCGGAAATCTCGGCGCGTCCGGGTTGAAATGAAAGCCGCATTTCAACAGGCAGAATTTTGGCCGGTGTTTTGTCTTTGCTGAACACGGAAAACAATCCTCTCTTTTTCTGTGGATGTTCTTCTTCGTCGTCTTTGCCAATATCATCGTCTTCACTGCCGCCGGCCTTGCTGAATATGGATGCAATACTTCTTAGCAAACCTCCGCTGTTTTCACTTTTCTCGGTGACGTTATCGTTTTCCGTTGAACTTTCTTCTTTTCTTTTGTTCTTCGCGTTCTTTTTCGGCGAAACCAGTTGTGGAGTCAAATTTTCATCATTTAAAATGTCTTCCGGAATGGGAATGAGAATATTTTTCACCATTTCAGCAACCTGAATTTCTTCTTCCTCATCGGCCATTGCTTTGGGTTTGTCCAGAATAGCAACAATCTCCGATTCGCTCATTCCTTTGTAAAAATCTTCGTTCAGAACCTGATTATTGCGGGGATTGCGGGTTCCTTTGGCAACTATCCAGGGGTTTTCCTCCGGGTACATATCTTTCATTTCATACCATTCCGACGAAAGGGGGTGTTCTTCAGGTATGGTTTTTTGCACCAAAACCGATTCTATATTAACGTCACCGCCGTTAGCCATAGCAATCTGATTCTCCGGCGCTGTCTCCGCAATCACAACATTTTTCTCTCT
>CAYXBH010000077.1:0-5327 GCA_964463185.1 uncultured Azospirillum sp.
TGCATGCAAAGGCAAATGTTGCGTAAAAAAACGCAAATGCGTTATAAGTAAACAAAGTAAACGCAATGGAAAAACTGCTGGTATCAGCGGTTTTTTGTGGAAAGTTTACAAATTTTGTTTTTTGTTAGTCTTCCAGGTAGAGATTGCTCTTTTTGTAGTTTATAATTGCGTGTCTGATAAGGACGCCGATAACGGCGGCTGTTGGGACGGCAATCATCAGCCCTAAAAAGCCGAGTAAAACGCCGCCGGCGAGCAGGGCAAACATAACCCATACCGGGTGCAGGCCGACATTGTCGCCGACCAGTTTCGGAGTAAGAAAATTTCCTTCCAGAAATTGTCCGACCATAAAGACAACGACCACGCTGATAATTGGTCCCATGGTGTCGAACTGGGCAAAGGCAAGTGCTATGCTGACGATAAAACCGGAAATGCTGCCGACATAGGGGATAAATGATATGATGCCGGCCAAAAATCCTACCAGCAGCCCCAGATCAAGACCGACCAGGTGAAGGCCGATGGCATAAAAACTGCCCAAAATGACACAGACACTTAACTGTCCGCGGATAAAACCGGCCAGAGTACGGTCAATTTCGCGAGCCTGCTGTTCAATGAATTTTTTTGATTTCCGGGGCAAAAGACTGCGAACCTTTTCAATGAATTTGTCCCAGTCGCGCAGCATATAAAAAGCGACGACCGGGGTGATCAGCAGCAGGGAAATCAGGTTGACAACGGCCATACCGCCGGAAATTACGCTGCGGATGATTTTACCGAGTAATTTTAAATTGTTAGCAGCATTGGCACGGATATATTCACGGATTTTATCAGCCTCCAAAGTTGGGAACATATCTTTGAGCTGAACCAGCAGAGGTTCAGCTTTTTTCAGGAGCGAGCTGACATAGTTGGGGGCGACACTGATGAAAGTGCCGAGCTGGCTGTCGATTACGTTGACAAGCAGGATTAAGGCTGGGATGATAAGCAAAATGACCAGTACCAATACCAGGATAGTTGCCCAGGTACGGCTGATTTTCAGTTTGACAAAGCGGTCGACCAGCGGATCGAGCAGGTAACCGATGATTATGCCGGCAACAAACGGTAGCAACACCGAACGCAGCACATAAACAAAGGCGCAGAAAAAGACAAACAGCGTCAGCCAGAAAAGCCGGTTTGACTTGGAGGCCGCAGTTGTTGTGACAGATGGTTTTACAGGCATTATCTATCCTTTGTGTTTACATATTGACCAGAGTGTAGAGATTACCGTTTTCGATCAGCTGAAGGTGTTGGTTTTCCAGCGCTTTGTTCAAGGTTTTCAAATCGCCGATGTAGTCGATTTGAAATTGAGTGTGGCCGTTTCCGATGGCATTGATGTGGATGCCTTTAACTGCGGTCAGGGCGGTAATTTTTTCTTCTACTTTCAGCCAGGAGCTTAAGGTGGAAAATTTATATAAAGCCGTAATCGTCTGAGTTTCCGTTGAAGATACGATGCTGCGGCCTTTTAGCTCGTCGGAAATGTGGAGAGCAGTTTCTTCGACGGCTTTGCGAAAGAGTTCGGAAGAACGGAGGTCTTCGATGTTGAATGTGTCGTTTTTACCGGTTTGCAGATTGATTATTCTGATTGTTAAACCCTGTTCGCCGTTATACCAGGCTTCTGCCGTATATACGTCGTTTCCGTCGTTGATGGCACTCAGTTGGCGTAAAACAGGCATATCCGGGTCAAGCGCCTGTTCTGCGGTGAGAGAGGGCAGGTTGCTTTCGGTCAGAGCAAACAAGTGGATGGAGCCGACCGTTTGGGGAAATTTCTCCCATGCCAGCCGCCAGAAATTGTTTTCTTCCCAGAGCAGGGTCTGTTTTTTTTCCATTTCGTGGAAAACGGGGATAATCAGAACATCGGCAGAAGAGGTAACCACCAGCGGGACATTTTTTTCCTGGAGATACTGGCGCAACAGTTGGTCGTTGGCGGTGATCCTCAGTTTGGCCAGATAGCGGAAATTTGAGGTTTTTTCTTCTAAAACAGTGGTTTCTTTAATGAAATTCAGCAACTGGTCGTTGGTCAGTTTGTTCAAAACCAGCAGACCTTCCCGGGTGGTAAAGTTGGCGGCAATCGCGCTGATGGCCTGCCGGTTAGCCTGCTGCATGGCGCGTTCTCTGGCTGCCGCCGCATTTTCGGCGGTGACATCGACGCTGATGTCGGCAGAATAAGACGGCAGTGCTGCTCGGGGGGCGGAAATGAAAACGGCGACGGTTAAAAACAAAGAAAGTATAAGAAGGCGCATGATGTTAGCTCCCGATTTATTTGATTATTTCCAACTGGTTAAAGAAAAAAGATATTTCGCGGGCTGCAGTTTCCGGACAATCGGAACCGTGCACGGCGTTTTTTTCAATGGATATTCCGTACAACCGGCGTAGGGTATTTTCTTCGGCGGCCACGGGATTGGTTGCCCCCATCAGCCGGCGGTACTTTTCGATTGCGTTTTCTCCCGCCAAAACCTGGACAATGACTGGGCCGGCCGTGATGTTTTCGATTAATTCGTCAAAAAAGGCTTTGTCTTTGTGGGCGGCATAGAAGCAGGCGGCCTGTTCTTTGGACAGCCGGAGCATTTTTTGAGCCACAATCCTGAAACCGCTTTCCTCAATACGGGTAATGATTTTGCCGGTGACACAGCCGAGGACGGCCTCCGGTTTGATCATTGAAAAAGTTATTTCCATAATTCTCCTCTGTTTTGTTCAAACTTGTCCCGATCTTATCCTATCAGGATTGAAAAAGCAAAAAGTTTTTATAGACTTTTTGATCAAATCGTTGTTTATTACAAGCAAATTTCTGATTTAACCAGTTTTAAGGACATGTCAAATGACTGAAAGTGCTTATTTAAAACAATTACTTAGCAAAGCTGCGAAAAACGTGAAAACAATCGTTCTGCCGGAGAGTGAAGATGAACGTATTCTTGAGGCTGCCCACAGGGTAGCGGATGCTGGTGCCGCTCGGCCGGTGATTCTTGGTAGCAGGGATGTGATAGAGGCTTATTATAATGCCAAAGGATGGTGTTTGGATGGAATCGAAATCGTTAACCCGGAAACGTCGTCAAAATTGCATGCCTATGCCGATATGTTTTATGAATTGCGCAAAGAAAAAGGGATTACCCCGGAAGATGCTTTAAAGCAGATGCACAACTATAATTATTTCGGTACCATGATGATTAAGGCAGGGGATGCCGACGGCATGGTTTCAGGTGCAGATCACTCTACGGCCGACACCGTCCGTCCAGCGCTGCAGATTATTAAATCGGCCAAAAAGGGACGTTCCGTTTCGTCGGCAATTCTCGAGGTTGTCAATGGTAAACCCTATATTTTTTCGGACTGCGCTATTATTATCAATCCGACAGCGGCCGAACTGGCGGACATAACGATTGATGCGGCGGAAACGGCCATGCAGTTCGGTATTGAGCCGAAGGTGGCACTTTTGTCTTATTCGACCAAAGGTTCCGGCAAAGGCGAAGGGGTTGACAAGGTTGTGGAGGCTGTTCGGTTGGCAAAAGAACAGCTCACTCGTCCAGAATACAAAGATCTGCCGATTAAAATCGATGGCGAAATGCAGTCTGACGCGGCGCTTGATGTTGTGGTTGCGGCAAAAAAAGCTCCAGGTAGCGATGTCGCCGGGCAGGCAAATGTCCTCATTTTTCCGGATATTGAGGCCGGCAATATTTGTTACAAGCTGTTGCAGCGTTTGGGCGGGGCGGAGGCTTACGGCCCGATTTTGCAGGGGTTGAATGCTCCGGTCAATGATTTGTCGCGCGGTGCTTTGGTTGATGATATTGTCGGCATGATTGCCATTACCGCGCTACAGGCCGCCGGAAAATAACTTTTTGATTCAAACTAACTAGCAGGAAAAAATAATATGGAAAAAATCTTAGTCCTGAACTCTGGTTCATCTTCTCTGAAGTATCAGTTGTTCAATGTTTCCGGCGATGATTATGAAGTTGTTGCCAAAGGAATTGCCGACCGTATCGGTATTGAGGGTTCTCTGGTTACGATCAAAGTTGGCGAGGGTGATAAGGTTACGACCGAGTTGCCGCTGCCAACCCATAAAGAAGCGATCAGGGAAGTGCTGGATTTGCTGCTTGGCAGTGTTTTGAAAAGCTTGGATGAACTTTCCGGCGTTGGACACCGGGTTGTTCATGGAGGGGAATATTTTGATCATTCGGTTCTGGTTGATGATGAAGTTATCCGTCTGATAGACGGTCTTTCCACCTTGGCTCCGCTACATAACCCGGCGGCGGTTATGGGGATTAGGGCGGTTAAATCCCTGTTGCCCGAAGTGCCACAGGTGGTTGTTTTCGACACGGCTTTTCACCAGACAATGAAACCCGAGGCTTTTATGTATGCTTTGCCGCTTGAGCAATATAAAAAATATAAAATCCGTCGCTACGGTGCTCACGGCACATCGCATTTGTATGTTTCCCGTGAGGCTGCAAAAATCATGGGAAAACCTGGCAAGTTTATTACCTGCCATATTGGTAACGGGGCT
Source organism: uncultured Azospirillum sp. (assembly GCA_964463185.1). Taxonomy (GTDB): domain Bacteria; phylum Pseudomonadota; class Alphaproteobacteria; order RF32; family CAG-239; genus JAFUYI01. Next base: position 4,520 of record CAYXBH010000077.1, read on the forward strand.
TCTATTTGCGCTGTTAAAGATGGGATTTGTACGGATACGTCCATGGGCTTTACTCCTTTGGCCGGAGTTGTGATGGGAACCCGTTCGGGCGATGTTGATCCGTTTGTGCCGCTTTATATCATGAAAACCCAGAACAAGACGGTTGACGAGGTTGACAATCTGCTGAACAAACAGTCTGGTATGCTCGGATTATGTGGCTGTTCTGACAACCGTGATGTTGAGGTTAAGTATTTTGCAGGCAATCAGGATGCGATTACCGCCATGCAGGTTTATACTTACAGCATTGTCAAATATATCGGTGCATATACTGCGGCCATGGGTGGGGTTGATGCCATAGTTTTCACCGGAGGAATCGGCGAAAACGGCAGCGAAGTCCGCAAACAGATTTGTGAGCGGCTGGCTTTTATGGGAATTGAGCTAGATGAGGAAGCCAACAGGTTGCGTGGGCAGACGGTGGAGATCTCCAAACCTGGTTCCAAGGTCAGGGTGTTTGTTATTCCGACCAATGAGGAACTGGTGATTGCCCAGGATGTTCGGAAACTGATATAATTTTTACAGATGGATAAATGTTTTTCCTGCCGGCCTTGATGGACGGCAGGAAATTTTTTTGCTTATAGTGGTGAGTTTGAAAAAAGCTGCTTTTTAAATTTTTTATTTTACAGCAAAATGCATTTTACTGTGGCATTTGTTAATTGGTAATAGTCTAATATGTCTTTAGTCGAGGCGTATCGGTCTTTCAAAGCTCCTTTGGGCTTTAACCTTGATATTGTTTTTACGGCAAATGTTTCTAATTCAAACCTTTGATTGG
>CAYXBH010000078.1:0-5319 GCA_964463185.1 uncultured Azospirillum sp.
GGATGGTGTTTGTAAGACATTAATGCAAAAAGCTCCGGAAAACTCCGGGGCTTTGAAATTGGTATTATCCACTTAATACATGGTTGACAACACGTTCTTAAATTTCGACAGGTTATCAAGCGCGGTACCAGTTCCTCTGACTACACAGGCCAGTGGATTTTCGGCAATCGACACCGGCAAGCCGGTTGCATTGCGTAAAACCTGATCCAGATTGGAAAGCAGACCGCCGCCACCAGTTAAAACAATACCTTTGTCGACAATATCAGCCGCCAGTTCGGGCGCTGTATTTTCAAGCGCGACTTTAACTGCTTCGACAATCTGTGCAACCGGATCGGCCAGACCTTCAGCAATCTGGCGTTCGGTAATGGTGATTTCCTTCGGCACGCCGTTCATCAGGTCACGACCACGGATCTGGATGCTGCGCCCTTCGCCTTTTTCCGGCGGGCAGGCAGAACCGATCTCTTTTTTAATGCGTTCGGCCGAGCTTTCGCCGACCAATAGGTTGTGATTGCGACGGATATAAGAAATAATTGCATCATCCATTTTGTCGCCACCGACCCTGACCGAACGAGCATAAACAATGCCACCTAAGGAAATAACTGCTACTTCGGTGGTGCCACCGCCGATATCAACGACCATGCTACCGGTCGGTTCGGTTACCGGCAGACAGGCACCGATTGCCGCTGCCATCGGTTCTTCAATCAACCAGACTTTCATGGCACCGGCGGCTTCCGCAGACTCCTGAATGGCGCGGCGTTCAACCGCCGTAGAGCCGGAAGGAACGCAGATGATGACCATCGGAGAGGCAAAGGAACGGCGGTTGTGAACTTTACGGATAAAATATTTTATCATCTCTTCGGCAACTTCAAAATCGGCAATAACACCATCGCGAAGTGGCCGGATCGCCTGAATATTGCCCGGCGTGCGTCCGAGCATCTGTTTAGCTTCGTTACCGACCGCCAAAACCTGTTTTTTGCCGCGGTTTTCTTCAATTGCAACCACAGAAGGCTCGTTTAAAACAATGCCTTTTCCTTTGACATAAACCAACGTGTTAGCAGTTCCCAAGTCAATCGCCATATCGGACGAGAACAATCCCATAAATCTTTGCCACATAATATTTTCTCCGGGTTCTTTTATAATTATTTTGTTTTGTATATCATTTGCCAGGCTTTGGCAACATTTTATATTGATTTTTAACATTATTTATTATTTTTGTTTCTCCGCCGTAACATTGCGGCAGGGTAACATCCGCATTCAATTTGTTGCGAAACCAGGTCAACTGGCGTTTGGCATATTGCCGGGTGCGCAGTTTGGCCGTTTCGACCGCTTCCCGCAGACTTATCTCCCCGCGGAGAAACATGGCTAGTTCCGGCACGCCTTTGGCCTTCATCACAGGCAAAGACGGATCGAGTCCGCGGGAAAGTAGCTCTTTGACCTCGTCTATGGCTCCGGAGGCCGCCATGATATCAAACCGCAGATTGCAGCGACGGTCGAGTATGGCTTTTTCCGGTAGCAACCGGATGACGAAAAATTCCGTTTCCGGCAGTTTTTTAATCATCGGCCGGGCAAACCATTTGGCTATTGATATCCCCGTGGTCATAAAAATTTCAAACGCACGGCGCACGCGGATTGCATCAGCGGGTTTAACCATCGCCGCACCGGCCGCATCAACTCTGCACAGATGCAGGTACAGCCCTTCCACTCCCTCTTTTTGTATAATTTCCAGCGCCTGCTGGCGGATATCTGAATCAACTTCTGGTATCGGCGTTACCCCATTGATCAGATTGTCCAGATACATACCGCTGCCGCCGACGACAACCGGTGTTTTACCGACCTGCCATGCCCGGCGGATTTCTTCTGCCGCCAGCGCCAACCAGGAAACGACGTTGCCGTTTTCCTCATCGGACAGACAACCGTATAACCGGTGGGGAATCTTTGAGGTTTCTTTTTCCGACGGCGCGGCGGAAATTATCGGAATTGATTTATAGACCTGGCTGGCGTCAGCATTGATAACAACGCCGTCAAGAGCCAATGCCAAATCAACGGCCAACTGCGATTTTCCGGAGGCGGTCGGACCGCCGATGACTATCGGGATATTTTGCGACAACGGGCATTCTCCACCAAAATGCGGCACAGTTTTTCATAGCTGCCGCCGGTATATTTGAATTGTTCGGGCATCAACGACAGTGGCGTCAACCCCGGATTGGTGTTGATTTCCAAAACGACCACGCCATCTTTTTCGTTATAGCGCATGTCGGTACGGGAAACGGTATTGCAGCCGAGCGCCTGGTGCAGCTGTTCGGCATAAAGCAACGCAGTGTCAAAAGCCACAGCGGGGATTTCGGCCGGGATAATATGGTCGGTCATGCTTTCGGTATATTTGGTCTTATAATCATAGAAACCGCTTTTGGGACGTATTTCGGTAACCGTCAGTGCATGGCCGTTTAAAACAGCTACCGTCAACTCCCTACCCTCAATGTATTTTTCCACCAAAATTTCGTGATCACCGCCGCTGTAATCTATTTCTGCCAGATCTGCCGGCGTACGGATAATATAAACCCCGACGCTTGAACCGTCGCAGATCGGCTTGATGACATACGGCATAGCAAACGATGTGCCTTTTTCTCTAAAATCGTACAAAGTTGTTTTCTCATCCAAAGCCACCTTCAGCCCCAAAGAACGACAAACAAGCTTGGTCAGTTCTTTGTCCATGCCGATGGCGGAGGTCTTCAGTCCCGAGTGGGTATAAGGAATTTGCAGAAGGTCAAGCAGCCCCTGTATTTCCCCGTCTTCACCCCAGTTGCCGTGAAGAGCGTTAAAAACGACATCAGGTTTTTCCTGCTCCAGACCCCTGACAAAATCTGGCACATTGGTCAGATCGTGCTCAATAACCAGATATCCGCAGTTGCGCAGAGCCTTCGCCGCTTTGCTGCCGCTGATCAGGCTGACTTCGCGCTCAGCGGAAAAGCCGCCCGAAAGCACCAAAACTTTCTTTGACATTTACCCAAAATCCTTATAAAAGTTTATTGTTTTTGTTTTGAGGTATAACAAATAAATTTTAAGAAAGCCATAAAATTGATAAAAAATTTTCTGGTCGCCGCTTTCCTGACGGCACTGTTACCAAACAACGCCGGCGCTCTGGCCGTCAAACATCATTTTACCGCCTTTATCGGACTATTTAACGCCAGCACCGCCGAATTTGAATATGACCTGAAACCGGCCTCTTATGCCGTCCGAGCCATTGTGCGCACCTATGGTACTTTCGGCTTTTTGTATCCTTTTGAGGCCGATTATTATACCAGTGGCAATATCGAAGGGGATTTTCTGGAAACTTCTGCCTATCGCTGTACGTCAAAATCTCGTTTCAATCAGCGCAGCAAAGTGATGATTTATGACGAAAACGGCCTGCCGATTTACACTGTCAGCAGCAAAAACGGTCAAGAAAAAAGGAAAGAAATAGAAGCTGGTGCCGACAATAAAAATACCACTAATCTGCAAACTGTACTGGCTGCCATTGCCCGCCAATATCAAAAAAGGGGCTTTTGCGACTCGAAAATTCCGGTTTTTGACGGCAAGCGCCGCTATGACGTCATTTTTCGCGACGAGGGTACGGAAGAAATCAAAGTCAACGAATATTCCCCCTATGCGGGAAAGGCAGCCAAATGTTCGATGTATATTGACAAGCTCGGTACTAAAGGCGATGACCTGTTATGGCAGTTGTCTTCCGACCGGCCGGTATATTTCTGGATCTTAAAAGAAGAGCAAAGCGGAGCACCGTTTATTGCCCGGGTCAAAATTAACAAAACTCCGCTCGGAGAAATGAATGTGTATACTACTAAAATCGAGGTAAAAAAATAATGGTTTCCGAACTCTTACTGCCAGCAGGTTCTCCGGTGAAATTAAAGACTGCAATTTTATATGGTGCCGACGCGGTTTATGCCGGCACTCCTGATATGAGCCTACGCACTCAGTCGCAATTTTCGCTTGATGACATCAAAGCAGGCATTGATTTTGTTCACGCCCGTGGCAAAAAAATCTATCTAACGCTTAATCTCTATACCCACAACAAAGATGTTGAAAAGTTGCCGCATTTTGTCAATACTTTGAAGGAACTTAAACCCGACGGCGTATTGATTGCCGATCCCGGGGTTTTTCTCTATTTAAAAGAACACGCGCCTGAACTGAAACGTTTTGTTTCTACTCAGGCAAACATCTGTTCTTATCAGACGGTTAAATTCTGGCAGTCGCTCGGTGCCGACCTCTGTGTGCTCGGGCGCGAGGTGGCTTTTGACGAGATGGTGGAAATCCGCCGGTGTTGTCCGGACATCAAACTTGAAACCTTTATTCACGGTGCCATGTGTATGTCTTATTCCGGCCGCTGCCTGATTTCTAACTTTCTGGCCGACCGCAGCGCCAATCAGGGAAAATGCGCCCATTGCTGTCGCTGGCACTACCAACTGCATCTGCGATTAAAAGATGGCACCGTCAAAGACCTGGAAATTACACCAGAAAACAAGGACATGTTCGAATTTCTGGTTAAGGAAGACTTCCGCCCCGGCGAACTCTATGAAATTGTTGAGGACGAACACGGTGCCTATATCATGAACTCGAAAGACCTGTGCCTGATGCCGCGACTCAACCATCTGCTTGATATTGGTATGGATTCCTTAAAAATAGAAGGCCGCAACAAAACAGAATATTATGCGGCGATCACCGCCCGCAGCTACCGGCAAGCCATCGACGACTACTGCCGTAATCCGGTAAACTGGTCGCCCGAATGCTATATGAAAGAACTTTATACTCTGCAAAACCGCGGCTATTGCCTTGGATTTTATGACGGTAAACTGACCAACATCGGGCAAAATTACGATTATACGCACACGCTCGGCGATTGGCTGTTTGCCGGCTCAATTACCGAATGGCAGGGAGACGACATTATTTTTGAGGTACGCAATTACATCAACAGCGGTGAATTTATCGAATTTCTGGTTCCGGGTACACTTGAGAACCTCCGTCTGGTCTTAACCGAATTTACCGACTCCGAAACGGGAGAAACCACGCCACGGGTTTCGGCCGGACAAAGCAAAAAAATCCGGATTCCCGTCGCAGCCTTCGGGCTGTCGGCAGAAACTGTCCGCCAAAAGCTGCCGCAATACACGGTTGCCAGAAAACTGGCTACCTTAAAAGAAGATGCGACCAAAATGCTGGCGAAAAAAAAGAGAGAGTTTCAAACCCTTTGCCGGAAGTGCTAAATTCCGCTGGTAGCGGTTCCTGTTTTTGTTTGGCGACTCTTCCATCGTGCGCTGTGTCATCAAGCAG
>CAYXBH010000079.1:0-5159 GCA_964463185.1 uncultured Azospirillum sp.
AATTGGTTTAGTTGGATAAAATCTGGTACAAATAACAACCTATTGATAATAGACTGTTTATTGGAATTAAATTTCAACAAAATTACTTAATAGAGCCTAATAAAAATACCTGCCCTTAATAAATCAACCTCGAAGATAAATTAAGGACAGGTATTTTTACGTATCCTGATAAACAACCGTTTTAGCGTGATTGCTGAGATTTGGCCTTTACCAGAGCTGATTCGGCCTGTCTAACCGCCTTTCTGTTTTCAATGTGCTGTTGTTGCAATTCTTTCGAGGCATGGTCAAAAGCACTGTACGTCCCGGTTGCCTGGATACCCGATCCGGAACGTCCTGCTTTGATTACCAGTGAATTGATATAGGCCTTGTCAATATCTTTGCCTGCAAGCAGTGCTTTGATAGCTTTGTTTTCTCCAGAATTTGGCGCAAGCTGGTTATACATTGTAAAAGCGTGGGCATACCATTCGCGTGTCGTTCCGTCCTGATATTCTATTTTGCCGTTCTGCATCAGCTGATCAATTTTTTGGTAAAGTTGATCGCGCGCTTTTTCACCCAAAATAATTTTAAGCGATGTATCAAATTTGTTTTTATAGGCTTTTTCCAAAGCTTCTCTTTCTTTGGAAAAGTCAGCGATTTCTTTTTCCTTGTCGGTTTGTCTTTGTATCTGCTGTTTTGCGGGATCTTGCCGTTTCACAACATTTTCCGTATTATTTTGTTTGGTATCTTTGACTGGCTTTTCCATAAGTGACGAAATTGTTTTGCCTGCAAAACATCCAACAAGAGCTAATCCAGCCACAACCGCAGCACGTTTAGCCCATTTCCATGTTTTGGTAAAGACAGAAGTTTTTTCTTTTTTCCGTTCCAGGATCCGTGACCACCATCCGGCATTATTATTGTCGGTAGAGGGGTTATCGATGCGGACAGCAGCTCTGGACTCGTTTGCTTGATTTTTGGCCTGCTTTCCAGATGAAACGGTAGCATTATTACCGGAGGAAACAGATACCGCAACCTTCGTTTCTTCAGAAAGAACAACGGGTTGTTTTCGGTTTTCCTCAGACTTATGTGTTTGCCTGATTTCGATCTTATCTTGTTGTCTGTGCGACCTTTTATTTTTTTTCTGCTCCTGTGTAATAGGCATTGTTGCTGTTTTATCCGTTTTGATAGAACCTTTTTCTATCTTCTGTTCAACTCTGTTCTTTTGTTGATAGGTATCGAATACTCTGGTCAATTGGACAAAATAATCATCGGCAGGTATCTCACCTTTCAGAGTCTTTTCAATTTTCAGCATTACCAAGCTACGAAGTTTATCGTGCATTTTTTTAGTAGAATAAGAATGTGGCTCGTTAAGGGCACTGAAAATAATAAGCAAATCTTCAGAACTGAGTTTGGCCGCTTCTTTTTTCTTATCCAAAATAACAAACTGTTTTTGTTCAAAAAACTTTTTCTTTTCATTACGGCGATGCTCAGCCAGAACTTTCGCTTTATGACGCTCAATCACGAGAATTCTGTAACGGTCACGCGCCAGTTCCAGAGATTGTTTAATTCTGTAATATTTTGATTTGGCCAGAGCCTCAAAAAAATCCGGCAGCATTTTTTCAGCTTCCGGCGTTAAGATTATCTCGTCGGCAATATAATCTTCAAGAAGGCTGGCGCTTTGTTCCTCAACAGCTCGAGAAAATGAACCGTATACGTCTTGGGGATCATAGTTGGGATTAATACCTGACTGTGCGTCAACAATCATTTTAAATACATCTTTGTCATATATGCGGGACATATTATTTTGTGGCATATCAAATTCCTTTATAAAAAAACCAAAACATTTATAACACTCTTAAAATATTTTGTCAATATTTTGTTTACAAAAGACAAAAATCCTTTCGTCATACAGGACGAACGGATTTTGAAGGAAAATTTAACAACTTAGTCAGACATACAAATTATGCATAATCCATAAGTATGCAACCAATACACCGAGACAAAAGCCGATAATCATAAATAAAGCCCTATACACAGACACTAAAAACTTTCATCTCTCTTCTTTTTCGACCCACCCCAAATTTCGGGAAAATAACATTTTTTTCTTCCCATGGCAACCGCAAATATTTCCCCGCTTTCTTTTTCCAGTTCGAAAAGTCATTCTTATCCCGCCACTTCCCATGAATAAATGACGAACCTCGTTTTCCGACACTATACTTAAATTCTATATTAAACTTAAACATTACACAAAAGGATATGTTATGATATATGGATACATTCGAATCAGTACCAACAAACAAACGACGGAAAACCAGCGTTTTGAAATCAAAAAATTTGCCAAAAAAAACGGCATTATTATCAACCAGTGGTTTGAAGAAACAATTTCCGGCACTGCCGATTTCCAGCAAAGAAAACTGGGAAAGTTATTAAAAAGGCTGACCAAAAACGACATTTTGATAGCCTCCGAAATTTCCCGGCTGGGGCGCAATCTGCTACAGGTTATGACCATTTTGCACTACTGTCTTAATGCTGAAGCCCAGGTTTGGACAATCAAAGACAACTACCGCTTGGGCAGCGACATTCAGTCAAAAGTCCTGGCTTTTGCTTTTGGTTTGTCTGCCGAAATTGAACGCAAACTCATTTCCCAGCGTACCAAAGAAGCGCTTGTCCGCATCAAGTCCGAAGGTCGAAAACTCGGTCGACCAACTGGCCACGGCAACCGCCGGTTTAAACTGAGCGGTCTGGAGGAACAAATCAGCATTATGCTGGAAAACAAAATGTCAAAATCTCAGATTGCCCGGGAACTCAAAGTAGACCGCATGACATTGCTGCGTTTTATAAGAAATCAGAAAGATGACATCTCTCCGGACATTGCCGTAATGTAAAAATGCCCGTTATGCCTTTTGAGCTTTTATACGTTGAATTTTTCAAATTATCTGGTAGAGTACTTCCCCATAGCATTCGTACCACAAAAAAGTTCTGGCACGGACAACCTGCCAGAAGCACTGCCGAAGCAGTGCTTCTGTTTTCCCGACAACCGGAGAAAATCCTTATGAATAGAACAACCGCCTTGCTTTCCGCAGTCATCTTGTCCGCCGCACTTTGTACCGGCCTTTTCCTTGTCAAAACAACGACCAGCACCAAACAGAAACAAGCATCGGACTTCTCGGCAGCAACAATCTCCATTTCACCTGTCGTTGACACTTATCTGCAAAATTCCCTGCTTTACGGCAATTATTATAACGAAAATCAAAAATTTGTCATTTATAACGCCAAAGAAAACACCTGCCCATATTCTTTTATCAATGCCGTTCGGCAAATATCGCAAATACCGGGTTATAACAAAAAATACGTTTTTCTGCCGTGGCCGGAAAATACAAACCATTCCTTGCCGGAAGAAAACGCCGGCAGTCGGGATTTTCTGTCCATTTGCACCCAGTTCTGCATTGTAAATCCTGCCCGCCGGGAAATTTTTTACATCAAAAACATCAGCGAAGAAGACAGCCACGAACTTCCCCACGTATTCCGCTCTCTTGAAAACTGGTAATCTTAACCCGGCAGAATATCAACCATTTTCCATGCCCGCTTTATTATACCCCAGCATCTTGTTCAAATTTTTCCTTTTTTCTTCTCTGATCCGGTTCAACTCTCCAACCGCATCTTCCCGGCTCTTTTCATCGCGGGCAAATTTCACAATTTTTTCGTAGGTAACTTCCTGTATATTCAGCCTGACATTTTTGGACAGACGTGCTTTTTCACACTCCGCAAGGGCTTTGTGATAAAAGGAAACATCACGCGTCCTGTCACCGATTTTATCCAGAGCATAGCAGCGTTCTTCTCCTTTCAAAAATTTCATGGCAATAACCTCGCGGATATTCTGCCATTCATCCAGCCGTCCGAGCATAAGCTGAACATCGGACACTTTTCTCAATATCGGCAGACGGTCTTCTTTCTCGGCATAACGATAAGCACTCAGCATATATCTAATTGCTTTGTCTGCAGCCACTATCTTATCAGAATCCGGAGTAACATACCCCACCGTCCGTGCCTGGGCGGCATACAAATTGGCAAGTTCGGAATTGATTTTATACAAATCCCCTCTGTTCTTGGTTTTGGAAAGGGCATTTTTATAAGCTCTGATAATGCTTTTTTTACCTCTGCTTTTGGGCATTCTGTTCTGACAATATGAAATCAGCTTATAATCGGAGCTAAGCAACAGCACTTTGTTTAAACATTCAATTTCCTGTGCACCGGCCTGATTGTCAGAAAACGGGCTGGCCTGTGCTCCCAGTTTGCGGTACATTTTCGAGGCAATAAAATTAAGCTTTCCCTTTTCTTCATTAGTCAGTTTCAAAGCCGTACTGTCAAAACCCTCCTTGAGCTGATTAGCCTTATAGGATGTAAAATTGGGATAATCGTTGGTAGCATACAAAATTGCTTCGTTAACATCCCTAACAAAATCAACAACCGGTTTCAATTCTGCCACATTTTGCAGGCGCGCTTCCAGGTATTCGGCAAATTTAGCCGGCAGGTTCTGGCCTTCCAGTGCACTCATATAGGCTATTTCTTCCTCATTAAAATAACAAACTCTTTGCAGCAGCTTATATGCCTCAATCGTATTTTCATCCAATGAATGTTTGATGCAGTTTTCAATAACTAGGCTGACCTGCTCATCATAAACAATTTCGGCAATAGCAGGCATATCTTGTTGCACATCCAGTTTTTCACGCTCAGCAATTTCTGCCACATACTGCGGACTGTTGCTGCTGATATCTTCTATCAGCAAAAGCTTGAGCTTTTCGGTATCAAGCGACGTCGGCTCCGTGATTTCGACAGCCTGCAAATCCTCACTTTCGGTCTGGACATTTTCCGCCTGTTCATTTTTCATCTGTTCGTTTTCCGTCTGTTCCATATCGCACCTGTCCTGATTATACATATATAAAACATACTCTGATTTTCAAATTTTGTCAATATTTGTCTTTTTTGTTTTTAAAATATCCGAAACGGCAAATTTCGCACGCCCTGTATTTTCAATGCCTGGCAGTTATATATTTTTCCAATTTACCATCAACAGACAAAAATATTCCTCAAAAAAAAACACTCTGTTCCATAAAACATAGTATTTTTTAGACTATAAAAATATTTCACCCTTAAATCAATATTAACCAGTCATAAATTCATAC